>CAYYKZ010000105.1:8047-8341 GCA_964468455.1 uncultured Leptospirales bacterium
TGGCCGGCATCCCGCCCCTGATTGACCTCCTCCCCCCTCATATTCTCAACTCACTCATGTCATTTAAAAAAGAAATTATACAAAGCTCTCCCCTAAGCCTTGACCTTGAAGAGACACTGATTGCTCTGGCAATAAGCGGTACAACAAACCCCGGTGCGGAAGCTGCTGTTCAAAAACTCAAGGAACTTGCGGGTTGTGAAATTCATCTTACACATATGCCCACACCGGGTGATGCTGCAGGCTTAAGAAAACTGTCCCTTAATGTAACAAGTGATCCTGACTTTGCTTCTAAAT
>CAYYKZ010000106.1:0-8335 GCA_964468455.1 uncultured Leptospirales bacterium
AGTACCAGGAACAGGTGTGACTGTAAGTGCTGCCAGGTATTTGGGCTGCATCTTATTTGTAATTTCTGCTGTTGCAATGGCGTGCTCTTCAGATCTTTTCCCTTTTCCTGCAAGGCCCAGTAGAACCATAGATGAAAGATTAAATCCTGCCTCATTAAGGTTAAGCCCTGCCTGAAGCATCTCAGCAGCACCAACACCTTTGTTAACCTCATGGAGGAGAGCATCATCACCTGTTTCCACGCCAAGGTATGCTTTTTTCAGGCCGGCATCTGTAAGCAGCTTAAGGTCATCCATACTTTTGCGGAGTACACTCGCAGGCCCCACATAGCTTCCCACATGGCGCAAGGATGGGAATGTGTTTTTCAGCTCAGCAAGAATTTCAAGGAGCATGGGTGTTTCTATATCAATAGCATCACCGTCGCAGAGAAAAACTTTTTCTACATCGCCCATGGCTTTTTTAGCCATTGCAATATCCTCTTTAATATCAGAAAGGGAACGCACCCTGTATTTTTTGTCCTTGTACATGCCGCAGAAGGTACACTTGTTGTGTGAGCACCCCACAGTACACTGAAGCAGATAGCTGTTTGCTTCGCTGAATGGCCTGAATATATTTCCTTCGTATCTCATAATTGTCCCGTATTGTCTTATAATTTTATTCTGTAATAATAAATAGAGCAGACATGGGAGTGTCAAGAAAGATAAAATTCACTTTTTTAATTATAGTAAAGAGGGGTTTTCACTGTATAGGGGGGAGGGTGGAATACTGCCTGAATATGGTTGTTTAAAAGCGGATTTTACCTATTGTGGGGAGTGTTATGGCAAATTCTGTCCCCTCTCCAGGTGTGCTTGAAACTTCAATTTTTCCCTGGTGCCTTTCTATTATACCGTAAATAACGGCCAGTCCCAGTCCTGTTCCTTTCCCTGCTTCTTTTGTGGTGAAAAAGGGATCAAAGATTTTTGACAGATTTTCTCCGCTTATTCCTTCGCCCGTGTCCCTGAAGCGGATCAGGGCGGATCTGCTTTCCTTATCATGAGATGTTTCTATGTAAAGGGTTCCGCCGCCTGGCATGGCGTGAGCTGCATTTTCCGCGAGATTATTGAAAACTGATCTCATGAGATTCATGTCAAATTCTATAAGCGGCATTTCCGGATCAAGTTCAAAGTGAAATTTAATATTCTGATAGGTAACATGTTTCTCCAGAATGGAAGCTGTTACCCGTATAAGATCATTTATGTCTCCGGCAACTTTTTCTACAGCCGTATTCCGGGCAAAGTCAAGAAGCCCTTTTACTATATTCCGGCAGCGGATAGTTTCATTTATAATTACAGAAAGATCCTCCTCATAATCCGATCCCTTGAGTTCATCTTTCATAATACTTGAATAGGTGAGAACACCTGTTAAAGGATTGTTGATTTCATGGGCTATACCTGATGCCATTCTTCCAAGAGATGCCAGCTTTTCAGACTGAACCATTGCCTGTCTTGCTGTGACAAGCTGCTCATATGAAACAGCCAGCTCCTTGGCTGTTTTCCCCAGTGTTTCAATCATAAAGGGGAGGCACATTTCATACTCAGCCAGACCCCTGTGGATAGCGGTTGCATGTTCGATACAGGTGTCATACCCGCAGGCTCCGCAATTTAACTCATCCTCAGCAGTAGCCTTACCCTTATTATTAAGAATTTCCCTGAGTTCATCCGGAGTTGGTTCCGGCAGGCGCTGGTCATCAGCATCGAATCGGGCGGTGATATCCAACCCGCTCAGTTTTTTAATGAATTTATCATTTTCATCACGGTCAACGGTGCTGTACCTTTTGCTGGCATAGGAACTGATACAGGCACGTCTGGCGTAGAGAGGCTGATCCATTGACAATCCTGAACCGGAAATACACCCTTCGCAGCAGTTGACTTCAAGAAGAACAGTAGTATGGTCAAGGCTTGCGTACTCCCGGATTGCCTGTACAAATTCTTTATGTCCTGCTGCAGCAACAATATCTATGGACATGAAGTCTTCCTTCAAATCAGAGGCCTGGAGAAGACCGCCTCCTATAGGGTAAAGATCCCCCTTGAGCCCATGGGGAGGGTCGAATTCTGAAGGTTCAACATCATCAGGATGTATATTGTTTTCATCAAGAAGTTCACGAAGCTCAGTGAAGGTCAGCACTTCATTAACTTCTCCTTCAAGGTCTTTACGTCGGGCTTCATCCTTTTTTGCAATGCAGGGGCCGATAAAAACAGTCTCTACATCGCTTCCGTAAATTTTATGCACTCCCCTTGCACATGCAATCATGGGTGAAACAATTGGAGCCAGATTAGGAATCAGAGAGGGGTGGTATTTCTCAATATAAAAGACTATAGCAGGGCATGTGGTTCCCAGGTAGCTTTTTCCGGGTTCCCGAATGTTTATAAGATTCTGATATTCAGAAGAGACAATATCAGCACCGAATGATACTTCAACAACATAATCAAAACCCAGCTTTTTCAGCATTGAAACTACTTTGCGGTAGCTTACTGAAGGAAATTCCGCAGGGAAGCTGGGAGCCACAAGTGCTGCAGTTTTTTTCTTTGAAGAAAGCATTTTCACTACTCTTTTTTTTGAATCACGGACAACTTTTGCATTTCTTGAACATACTCTTACGCAGTTTCCGCAGCCAATACATCTCTCTGTAATAACCTCTGCCTGGCCTCCGGAAATTTTTATAGCTTTGGCAGGGCATTCCCTTACACAGGAGTAGCACATCCTGCATAATTCCTTCAGGGTTGTAATCAGCGGCTGGGGAATTCTGTTTGTCATATATTATTATTTCCGTTTTATACCGGTAATAGCAGATTCCCGGCAGTAATTTCCTTATATTTTCATAGACTCTTTTCGACATTTTCTCCTGTAACTGGTTACAGGATTCAACAATTTTTCTGCCAAATCAGGCATAAAAATTATTTTTCAGAACAGATTGAATTTAAAGGGGAATTTGTTTATTATAGAGTCAGGGAGATATGCGAAGCCCTTTAAGAGGGTAATATCATTTTAACTGTAAGCTGTTTATTGTTAAAGCGGTATTTTCCCGATTTCCATAAAGCTATTTTACAGGAGGCAGCGATGAAGTTTAAAACAGATGACGGCGGCTGGAATCCATATTTTGCCGGCGCTCTTACAGGTGTTCTTGCGATTGTTTCAGTGTATGCTACAACAGTTCTGGTGGGTAAGGGGAATTATCTTGGTGCATCAACAACCTTTGTCCGTGCAGTCGGATTTATTGAAAGCGTTTTTGCTTCACAGCATGTGGCTGATAATATTTATTTCACAGCTACAAAGATCAAACTGGACTGGCAGTTTATGGTTATTGTCGGAATATTTATAGGTGCGCTTATTTCATCACTTTCAGACAAAAGTTTTAAAGTGGAAAAGATTCCTCCAATCTGGCTGGAACGTTTCGGATCTTCCATGACTAAAAGAGGTATCGGCGCTTTTCTTGGCGGGATAATTGCTATGATAGGAGCAAGAATGGCAAGCGGATGTCCCAGCGGCCACGGTTTAAGCGGCATGATGCAGCTTTCAGCAAGCGCCTTTGTGGCTTTAGCCATGTTTTTTGGCCTGGGGATAATTGTTGCACAGCTTCTGTACAGGAGGAGGGGATAAGAGATATGGAACAGGTAACAGGACTAATAACAGGAATAGTTTTCGGCTTTCTTCTTCAGAAGGGAAGGGTTGTGCGTTTTGAAAAACAGATAGGCGCTCTTTTACTTAAAGATATGACCATACTTAAATTTATGCTTTCCGCCATACTTGTGGGCATGGTAGGCATATATATCCTTAATGGAGCAGGAGCGATTTCATTAAGTCATAAATCGATGAATCTCGGGGCTGTTGTTGTCGGGGGAGCTCTCTTTGGTGCAGGATGGGCTGTCATGGGTTTCTGCCCGGGAACATCTGTAGCAGCACTTGGAGAAGGGCGTATCCATGCTTTATTCGCAATAGCAGGTATGCTTACAGGAGCTGCCATATATGCTGAACTGTTTCCGTTTTTTAAATCAACAGTACTGGCATGGAAGGATTTCGGTAAGATAGGGCTTCCTGAAGTTCTGGGGATTTCACCATGGATAATAATACCACTATTCTGGGTTGCTGTGCTTGCCCTTTTCAGGTTATTTGAAAAGAAGGGGATTTAAAACTTTAATAAGAAGTAATAAGACACATACTCTTCATACAGGCTGATGTCTGTATGGAGAGAGATCCTTCCGGATAATGAATCGGTTTTTATAATAATTGATCACAAAAATGTTATCCGTTATATCTATCCCGGGAAAGTGCCAGGAATAGAATTTGGAAAAATTAAAAATTTAATACGCAGAATATTGTCTGAAAAATAAACTGTAAAATTACGCCTCATTTTACAAGACTTCATTCATCATGTCAGTAATAAGATGATAGGCCCTGTTCACAGGGTTGATGTTGGATGGGGCAATTTTTACTGATGCTGCAGCCCCGCCGACTACAGCTGTGCTTGATGTTTCTTCAATACCTGCGGAGTATAATTTTTTTTCAGTTGTGTCAATGAGGTACATGGCATGCTTTTCACCTCCAACTCCATATGGAGCGTGTTTAGACACAGCGTTTTTCATCTCATGGGAGAATCCATTTTCTGAAAGCATAACAGTAATTATGCCGGGCACTTTGTAGCGCATCCATTTGGGGTACTTGAACCTTTTGTCAACCCAGTCCCGTTCAGCAGCATGGCAGGCCAGAAGAGTTTCCTGATTATTTATGCTGCTGTCATTTAAGTTATAAAAGAAAAAGTGGTCTTCATAGGGGAAGAGTTTCCACATAGAGTGTCCCTCGCGGAATCCGTAGAGGTCAGCAGCAATTGGGGCGTTTTCGATTCTTTTACCTTTCTCAGGCATGAATCCTCTTTGTCTGATGAATAGTTCGATTGAATCAAAGTCCATATAGTTTTTATCTCCACTTAGTTCTAAATGAAAGAGAAGGTTAATTTACTATACCCTGCAATTAGAGTATTTTCAATATATTTTTTCAGGTCTTTCATTATTGAAAATTATATCTTCAGGTATAATTGTTAATTAATAATTGAACTTTTTATTTTAAAAATAAATGTTTGGTGTGTTATAACTATATATATTTCAGGTAATCTATGAAGAAAAAATATATCCTATGGGATCATGATGGTGTTCTTGTAAACACGGAAAGGTTGTATTTCAGAGCAAATGAGCGTGCACTTTCTGATGAAGGCATCTCCATTGATGAAAATGAATATATGTGTTTTATGCAGAGCGGAGAGAGTGTATGGACATTGGCTGCTGAGCAGGGTATAGATGATGCCCGCATCAGGGAGGGTAAGGCGCGGAGGAACCGCTATTACCAGGAATATATTGCAGCAGAGGATATTGAAATCCCGGGAGTCATAGAAGTTCTGAAAAAACTGAAGCTTCATTTTTCAATGGCCATTGTTACAACATCACGGCGTGAAGATTTTGAGCTGATACATCATACACGGTCCATTACATCCTATATGGACTTCTGCCTCACTTCCGGAGATTACCCTCAGGCAAAACCGAGTCCTGATCCGTATCTGACTGCAGTGAAACGCTTCGGTGCCGAACCCGGCGAATGCGTAGCAGTGGAGGACTCGGCACGGGGCCTTAAATCTGCAATTGCTGCAGGTATAGACTGTATCATTATTAAGCATGAGTTTACCCGATCACACGATTTCACCGGAGCCTGGAAGATGGCTGATTCCATCAGGGATATCCCCCGTATACTGAATTCATTCTGTTATTAAAAATTATATTTCTCCTTCTGACATTTTTCCCCCGATTCCACCCTGTTTATTGTGTCAATAAAGCCTGACATGCAATTTTTACTCTTTGAATTCATTTTTACTGAGTCCGGTTCTGAATAGAATCATTCACTGGTTTTCATGCATAAAAATATGAATTGAGTGATTCCCGGTTGAATTAATCGTTAATACTAATTATAATAAGAACAATTATTATTTAGTAATTATTAGAATGATGATTAATGAATAAATTTGAGGGTAAAATTGTCATTATCCGGGAAATGTAAAGCTTTATGTGTATATTATTAGAGCAGTGTTGGAAGTAATCGGCCCTATTAATCTTTTGATTAACTTTATATTCATCCATTTTTATTCAGTATAAGAACATTAATATAACCAAAGGAGGACATTAATGAGTGATAAGAGCAAAGAGAGTAAGTGCCCTGTAACAGGGAGAACAGGGAGTATCACTGCAGCAAGGGGTACTTCAAATAGAGACTGGTGGCCTAATCAGCTTAATCTTGATATACTTCACCAGCACGCGCCTGCTTCAAATCCCCTTGGTACCGATTTCAACTATGCTGAGGAGTTTAAAAAACTCGATCTGGCAGCAGTTAAAAAGGATCTGAAAAAGCTGATGACCGACTCTCAGGACTGGTGGCCGGCAGACTGGGGACACTATGGCGGACTTTTTATACGAATGGCCTGGCATAGCGCAGGAACATACCGTTCCGGTGACGGACGCGGAGGAGGGGGGACTGGTAACCAGCGATTCGCGCCTGTAAACAGCTGGCCCGATAATATCAACCTGGATAAGGCGCGCAGACTCCTATGGCCTGTAAAGAAAAAATATGGTAATAAAATCTCCTGGGCCGACCTCTTTATTCTGGTCGGGAATGTGGCCCTTGAATCAATGGGTTTCAAAACCTTCGGCTTCGGCGGAGGAAGGGCCGACATCTGGCAGCCGGAAGAGGACATCTACTGGGGAGCTGAAGCGGAATGGCTTGGAGACAAACGCTACAGCGGCGAGCGGGATCTGGAGGACCCATTGGCAGCAGTGCAGATGGGCCTTATCTATGTAAATCCTGAAGGCCCCAACGGAAATCCCGATCCTGTGGCTTCAGGTATTGATGTGCGTGAAACCTTTGCCCGTATGGGTATGAATGATGAGGAGACAGTAGCCCTTGTAGCGGGCGGTCATACATTCGGGAAATGTCATGGCGCAGGTGACGCCTCTCATGTGGGGCCTGAGCCTGAAGCAGCTCCTCTTGAGGAGATGGGGCTTGGCTGGAAAAGTTCATACAAAAGCGGCAGAGGCGGAGACACAATCAGCAGCGGTATTGAGGGGGCCTGGAAACCTAATCCTACAAAGTGGGACAACGGATATTTTGATACGCTTTTCGGTTATGACTGGGAACTGGTTAAAAGTCCGGCAGGGGCTCACCAGTGGCTGGCAAAGGATGTAAAGGATGAACATATGATCCCAGATGCCCACGATCCTTCGAAGAAATACCGTCCAATGATGACAACAGCTGACCTGTCTTTGCGGTTTGATCCCGTATATGAGCCCATATCCAGGCGCTTCCATAAAAACCCTGAGGCCTTTGCAGATGCATTTGCCCGGGCCTGGTTCAAACTGACTCACAGGGACATGGGGCCTAAGGCATGCTACCTGGGCCCGGAAGTGCCGGCTGAAGATCTTATATGGCAGGACCCGGTTCCCGCAGCGGATCATCCGCTTATTGACTCAAAGGATATTGCGGATCTTAAAAAGAAAGTTCTCGCTTCCGGTTTATCTGTGTCAGAACTGGTCTTCACTGCCTGGTCATCGGCATCCACATTCCGGGGTTCCGACAAAAGGGGTGGAGCCAATGGGGCGAGGGTTCGTCTTGCACCTCAGAAAGACTGGGAGGTTAACCATCCTGTTCAGCTTGCTAAAGTTCTTAAAGCACTTGAAGGGATACAGACAGATTTTAATAAAGGCGCTTCAGGCGGCAAAAAAGTTTCTCTTGCGGATCTTATTGTGCTGGCAGGATGTGCGGCTGTTGAAAAGGCTGCTGCAGATGGAGGCCATAAAATTGAAGTTCCATTTCATCCGGGACGCACAGACGCTCTTCAGGAGCAGACTGATGTTCATTCCTTTGCTTTTCTTGAACCTGAAGCTGACGGTTTCCGTAATTATCAGAAGAAGACATTTTCAGTTCCTGCTGAAGAGATGCTTGTAGATAAAGCACATCTCCTTACTCTGAGCGCTCCTGAGATGACAGTACTTGTTGGGGGACTTCGCGTTCTTGGCGCCAACTTTGAAGGATCTAAACATGGAGTGTTCACGGAAAACCCTGGAAAGCTGACAAATGATTTTTTTGTTAATCTGCTGGACATGGGCATAGAGTGGAAAGCGGTATCTGAAAAGGGTGAAACATTTGAAGGGCGTGACCGTAAAACCGGGGATTTAAAGTGGACAGCCACAAGGGTTGATCTGGTATTCGGCTCAAATTCCAGGCTTCGCGCCTTAGCTGAGGTTTATGCCCAGGATGACGCAAAGG
>CAYYKZ010000107.1:0-1362 GCA_964468455.1 uncultured Leptospirales bacterium
AAGTGACATTTCAACTGTTGTAGGTCATGATTCAATAAGGTACTCTTTTAATAATTTATAAGATTATTCAGTATTTATAAATTTACCCGCTTCTATTCATTTGTGAATATGATATATTTTTTCAGCATACTATAGCCCTGTGACCCCTCCATAATAGTCCTGTTTTCTTTGTTTATCTTAATTTTAATCTTTTTATAATCGGGCAGGTCTTTTATTAAAAGTTGAGCCAGAGTTACAGGTATAGTTGCATCAATACGGCAGTCTGCAGAAAGGTTTATATATATATCATCATCCTTGGCAAATTTTAATTCTCCATTTAAACCATTTTTTATAACTTTTTTTAGCATGGTTACAGTTTCCAGCCTGTTATAGCCGGTAAAGGGGCCCTGAATGTATAATTCTCCAGGGTTGATAGGTCCATGTTGTTCAGGATCATGATTACCTGAATTCTCACCATCTATATAAATATCAGAACCATTGCTGTACAGGATGAGTGCGGGTTCTGTTTTTTTGTTATCTATTCCGCTTTCCGGTTTCCGGCTTTTGGTATAAAGTTTATCCCGGAGTTTATGCTTTAATTTAATTTTATTAATAAACAGGTTAATATTTGCCTCAGTTTTAAAAAGATCATTTGATTTCTCAATAACAGTAATTGTAAAGAAGTTGTTAAAATGCTCATTGTTAACTTTGAAGTCATCAATAATCTTGTTTATTTTGTCATCGCCGGTTTTCAGAATATTAAGAACAAGAGACGGATTTCTGATAACAGAGTCAAGTTTTTTGAAATCATCTGATCCTGCCAGAATAGCAATATTTAGAAGTATATCTTTGGAATATTCACTTTTTGATAATATTATGTATGTAACAAGAATGTTTTTTAGAACTTTAAGTGTATCATTGTGTCCGGTATGGATCCGCAGATCCACTATAAAAAGGAAAGGCAGTATTTTCTGTTTAATATAAGCAATAATATCATTTTTTATAAAAGACAGGTCTCCTGATTCTGCAGTTCTTTTCTTTATATATTCATATGAACCAAGGGGGCTTTTATTATCCGCAGGAGTGAGGCTGTTTTTTTCAATTGTTGTTATTGCAGCTTTACAAAAGGCTTCATCTTCAGTAATAACAAAAACCCTGTCTACTATTCTACCCGGCATCTGTTTCCTCGATAATCAGTATTTATTGCATCTACTAAGCGTTCATATTTATAAGGTTCAATTATTTGAAATGAGAAATAACCGGTTCCAGCCACTTCTATAAGGGTGTGGAGAGGAAACCGGATTTATCGGATGTTATCATTTAATAATAGTCTTATATATTGCCGGTTATATATTTCAAATACAATTCCTTAAACATCTGGAG
>CAYYKZ010000107.1:1372-8327 GCA_964468455.1 uncultured Leptospirales bacterium
TGCAAATTCCATAATTGTGACTTTTCTGAGGCAGATTTCTCCAGAGCGGTTTTTTTCTTTAAAATAATAACCCCTGTGTAATATTAAGCATATTTTATTATAAGCAGTTACCAGATTCCGGTTTTCTGATGTTATTGGATATTTATCTCATAACAATAAATTCTGAATGGAGTAGAATATGAGAATTGTGCATACTATTGATGAAGTAAGGGAAGCTGTAAGTGAAGCAAAATTGCAGGGGCATAAAACAGGTTTTGTTCCAACTATGGGTTTTCTCCATAAAGGACACACGAGTTTAATTGATATATCAAAAGAAAACGCCTCTTTTCATGTAATGAGTATTTTTGTCAACAGGCTTCAGTTTAATGATGCAGGTGATTTCAAAAATTATCCGAAAGATCTGGAAAATGATATCCGGATAGCTGAACAATCAGGCATTAACCTTCTTTTTCTGCCGGATGATTCAGAGATGTACAAAAATAATCTGACCCATGTTAATGTAGACAGAATAACAGAAAATCTTTGCGGAGCTCACAGACCCGGGCATTTCCAGGGGGTCTTTACAGTTGTTAGTAAACTTTTCAATATTGTTCAGCCTCATGTTGCTGTTTTCGGCCAGAAAGATATTCAGCAGGCAATAAGTATTGAAAAAATGGTTTTTGATCTTAACTTTCCTTTGAAAATTATTATTGCACCAACTGTACGTGAGGATGACGGACTTGCAATGAGCTCAAGGAATAAGCATCTGAGCCCTGAAGAAAGAATAAATGCTCTTGCCATATACAGGAGCCTTAAAAAGGCTGAAAATGCTATCAATAATGGAGAGAGAGATGCTGAAATACTTATATCTTTAATTCTTGAAGAGATTAATACAGGTAACCCTGGATCAATAGATTACGCTTCAGTAGTCAGTTATGATGATCTTTCAGTTGTTAAGACAATAACCGGGAAGAGTGTTATTGCTCTAGCAGCATTCTGGGGCACAACAAGGCTGATTGATAATATGATTATAGATAACAGTTCAGGCAGATACAGATGCATTTTTTGATCAGATCTTTAGTATTATTGCCTGTTATTTTTTTCTGCGGGGGGTGTACTCCTGGCGGGCCATTAACTCCAGCTGATTCTTTTATAGCTGTACGCTCGGCAATTGAAAAAAATGATATAAAAAAAATCGGAGAATTAATCAGCTCTGAATCAAAGAATAAAATTAAACGGTTTTTAATAATAATATCAGCCCTTGATAAAGATCAATTGAATTCAGCAGCAGAGGTTTATAACATTGGAGCTGATAAATTAAAGAATATTGATTCTTATGGAGCATTGTCTCTTTATTTTAATCCCGGAGCAAAATTAAATCTGAGAGATATTTTTAAGGAGGATATGCTGACTGTAGATGTACATGATAATAGGGCAGTGATTAGAACAGAAAGTGGTTATGAAATTGATTTTGTCCGGGAAGGCCCATACTGGAAACTTGATTTGAGTGAATTGTAGACCGCTATGGGGAAGAAACAGGTTACTATCCCGATTTTTATCCCGCACATGGGATGCCCCCATTGCTGTGTTTTCTGTAATCAGTGGAGGATAAGTTCTGCTTCCCGGAAGCCTGATGCGGATATTATTAAAGAGACAATTGAACTTTATCGTTCACGCATTTCCCCTTCTGTAAGAAAAGTAGAACTGGCGTTTTTTGGAGGAAGTTTTACTGCAATCCCCTCTGAAGAACAGATCATGCTGCTTTCTTCAGTTAAGCCTTATGTCGACGAGGGGATAATAGATTCGTTGAGGATCTCAACGCGGCCTGATTGCATTACCAGGGAAAAACTTGATCTTCTGGCAGAATATAATGTAGAAACAGTTGAGCTGGGAGTACAGTCATTCAATGATCAGGTTCTTAAGTATGCAGAGAGAGGGCATAGCTCAGAAGATGTATTCAGGGCAATGGAGATTCTCGGTTTATATAAATTCAGAACCGGTATACAACTGATGCCCGGTCTTCCGGGGGACAGTTTTGCAATATCGCGGGATTCTGCAGTAATTGCAGCTGATCTTGCTCCTGATGACGCAAGGATTTACCCCCTTGTTGTTCTAAAGGGTACGAAGATTGAAGAGATGTATACTGAAAAGAAATATAAGCCTCTGAGTATTGAAGAGGCTGTGGAAGTATCTGCAGAAATGTATAAAATTTTTGCAGAAAAGGAGATTAATGTTATAAGAATAGGGCTTCATCCCCTTGATCTGGAGGATGAAACTGTAGTTGCAGGACCTTATCACACTGCACTGGGATTTCTTGTAAAATCAAGATACAGGCGTTATATCCTTGAAGAGGCTGTGAAAAACCTTAAGGGTGATTATTCCGGCAAAGATGTATTAACCCTTGTAATACCCTCTCTCTTTGCAGAAGAGTATATAGGTATGAAAAAAGAAAATATTGAATATATAAAATCATTTTTAAATGTGAAAAGTGTTGAATATACTATAAGGGATGTTGAAAAACCATTTGCTGAATGGTGATTTTTTCTTGACTAATTCTTCATGTGAATATGTTTTGTTGATTATAACGGCTATTAATTAGAGAGAGGTGAAAAGATGCCTACATACCAGTATGAATGTCTTGAGTGTAAACATGCATTTGAGGTTTTTCAGTCAATGAGCGATGAACCGGTAAAAATATGCGAAAAATGCGGAAAAAGCGTAAGAAAAGTTTATAACTCTACAGGTATTATATTCAAAGGTTCCGGCTTTTATGTAAATGATTATAAGCAGAAGGGCGGGGAGTCTGCGTCTTCTTCTACTCCTGCATGTCAGGGCGGATGCGGAAGCTGCAGTATGGCAGGATCTGAGTAATTTAATTCTTTTTCCTTTTCATTTTTGCCCTGTTTTGTCTATAAATTGTCATCAGGTATTTTTCAATCTGAAACAGGGCATTTCCGGAAATAACATCCTCTTTGAATTTATAACCTGTAATAGAATCAGTGAACTCTCTGATAGCTTCAGGGCTTCTTGGTATTTCCGGATCAACCATTATATATTCAACATCTGAAATAAGGTATTTTTTACTTCGTATCGGGTATAGAACCTGCCTTGCATTAAAAACAGGAATGACAATTTTCAGGCTATTTGATCTCAGTTCGGTTATAATCTGATCTATCATTTTTTCATTTTCGGGTTTAATCTCAATAAAATCTGACATTACGGTTATTATTGAAGGTTTGTTTTTTATCTGCTTATAAATGTCTTTAGCATTTTTTGATAAGGCAGCTCTAACCTGTTTTTTTCCGGTTTTTTTAACCTCTTCTTTACTTCCTGAGTCAGGTTCCGTTTTGCTATTCCTGGAAAAGATTGATTTGAAAAAATTAATTACTGCAACTACAATTGAACCTCCAGATTCATCTTCATACTCTGTCCGGTCATACTCTTCAGTAATATTGCTTTTTTTGAAATAATCAAAATCTTTTATTAATTCATTTACCTTGTTTACAGTTTCCCGTGTTTTTAAAAATTTTAAAGCATTCTGTTCTTTTACGGAAATAATTTTCCCGGCTTCAGCAAAGATTTCGGCTGAAAAAAGTTTATTATCCCTTTCTGATTCAGAAAGAGCGTTATAAGCTTCCGGATTATATATTATAAGCTGTATCAATTCTTCAAATTTTTTCGGGTAGAGAGAGGCATCAATAAGGTATTTAGTATTGTCATCATTTAAATAGGCTATAACCCTGCCGGTGGAGGATGCTTCGGTTTCCCATCTTGAGAAAACCTCAGGAGTCATTTTTTCAAAAAGATTAAGAATATCTTTATCAGTTGAAAAGTACTGGGATTGAATATATTTAATAATATCATTGTCCAGCAGTTTTGCAGGATCAAGAATTTTATCAACCTTAATGAGACAGTCCCTAAGTGACTTGAAATTTTTTATATCTATTATTTCTTTTTTATCGAATGCAGGTGCCATTTCTCCTGTGAGAATATTCATGAGATAGTCAAGCTTTGAATCTCTGTAATCGGTGACATTTGGATTAAGTATACCAAAATTTTTAAGCCTGCGGTTTATGGCTGCTGAATGGGCGTTTACGATTTTTTTTATAAGCTCAAGGTCCAGTTTTTTTCTTACATGCTCGTAATTATCGCTGTGAAAGCAGTAATCCTCACTTATCTCCAAAGTGTTTTTATCCAGAGAATAATTTTTAAATGTAAAAATATCTTTACCCAGTCTTGATTTAATAAGCTGTGTAAGCTGATTCCGCTTTTTGGATTTTTTAATCAGTTTTGTCAGATTAAAAAGTCTATATTGTGAAAGCAGTTCAAGAATAGCTTCAATGGATTTTTTTTCTCTATCATTCTGAAGCAGATTAAATTCTGAATCTTTCATGAGTAGTGTAAATTCAGTTTTTTCAATTATTGAGAGATTTTTGCTTTCCTGGTCAATGCTGAAACTGAAGGAATATACCGGCTTTATCTGCTCCGGGTGATATTTCATCAGCTCTTCAGTTATATAATGTAAATTAAGCATATTTTTGGGTGTGAATGGTATTTTGATATTTCGGGATTCATTAAGGTTTTCCAGTGTGGCCAGATCACCGGAGCGCTGTTTTAGCCATCTTTTCTGTATTCCTTCTATTTCAGAAAGGACTTCAATGATAAAAGGCTCTTTCATCAGCCGAGGGTTTAAAAAAGGGAAGTTTGAATTTGTATTCATCTGTATAAAAGAGTTCCTCGGTTAAAGTATTTACGGTAATAAATAATTACTCTTTCTGAATCAATTTTTGTCAATTATTTATTACATCCTGGAACCATTGGAACAAACCGTACATGTATAATATCCTCAAAAATAAGGCCTTCTGCGTTTTTTGTTATACGAATAAGCTTTTGTGTTTTATCTCCAACAGGAGCCACCAGACGGCCTCCTATGGCAAGCTGATCAGTAAGGGGCTCCGGTATTGTTTCGGGTGCAGCTGTAACAATAATAGCATCAAATGGAGCTTTTTCCTGAAGGCCAAGGTAGCCATCTCCGTGAATGAGAACCACATTGGTACAGCCAAGCTTATTAATATTTTTTTCAGCAGTTTCTTTCAGACTCTTAATTCTTTCAATAGTGTAAATTTCAGCTGCCAGACGGGAAAGAATTGCTGTCTGATACCCTGATCCGGAACCTATCTCCAGAACTTTCTCATTTCCTTTAAGCATGCACAGCTGACTCATTAAAGCGACAATATAGGGCTGAGAGATAGTCTGTCCATCACTGATTGGTAGAGGATGATCTCCATAGGCGTCAACCATATACTGGTCAGGGATAAATTGTTCTCTTGAAACTTCCCGCATTGCTGCAATTACACGTAGATCAGAAATGCCCCTTTCCAGAAGGTGATGCTTTATCATCTTTTCTTTCTGTTCGTTCATAATCTCAGATCTAGTTTTGTCCATTTTATTTCTTTCCCATATTTTAATAATAAAGCATTCCTGATTTTATTTCTGTGTCAATATTATTAAGAAACGGATATAATTTAATATTCTTTCTTTTTGTTGTATAAATAAACATCTATTCAGTAATTTTTCAAATTTAAGTAGTTTTGTTTTTTTTATATTTTTTTGGATATAATCATCTAATATTTGATATATGAATGCGATAATGAAAAATATATTATTATCAGATATTTCTGTTGAGAATAAAATTAAGGTTTTTAAAGGGTGAGCTGAGTGTTGTTTTTTTGATACAGTATGTTGATATAATTCACATAAAAAATGAAAAATCTGTTAAATTTAATACATCATTGTTATTTGTTACTAAAATGTATCAAACAACAATGATGAAGAATTAATTATTGATGATTTTATTGCAAATTATATCACGGAAAAGAAGAAATAAGGCCTTTTCTGTCTCCTGTTAAATGCTGGAATATTTTTTTTGTAATCATTTTTTTTAATATGATGAGTTTTTAGATGTTATTTTTCAGGATTTTATTATTTATTTCCAATAAATAGTATTTTAACAAAAAATTTATATTTTTGGTATAAATAATGCATAATAAATAGGTATATAAAAGATGAAAATAATACAGAGAGGTGATGCTATGATAATGGATTTTATTAATATGTTCTGGCTTGTTGTATCTTTCTGGATTCTTATAGAGTTTCTAAATATGAGATTAAACAGAGGGAAAAGAAAAGATTCTATTTTCAAACATCTAAGTTCAGATGAATAGTCCTCAACGGCCGGATAACTCCATATAATTATAATTGACAACCTTCACCATATCTATATCTTCACATAAAATGCTTTTTATATCCTTTTAATAATTTACATTATCATTTTAATTATCAATTAAGTATTTATTATCAGTATCTATTTCTGATTACAATTCTGTTATGTTTATTATGTTTTAAATACCAAGGCTGCTTTTAGAGGTAGCAATAAATTTATTTTATTCAATGCTTAAGATATTTCCGGAGTTTATATATGTGTCATAAGAGAAAAAGAAATCTTTTTATTTTTCTGCTTCTGCTTCCCCTTGGATTAAATGGGAATGTTGATATTACTATATCAGAAATTATTTCAAATATAGATACATATAGAAACAGACCGGTTACCATGCACCTTAAACTTAAGCAGATTGACAGAATTTTTGAAAAAATTATTTTTTATGATTCTGAGAATATAGATATTGAGTTTGATATATCAGCTAAAGATGTTAAGAAAAAACTTGAAAAGGATATGCTCAATATCCATGAAGGAATGCTTTACAGGGTTACTTTTATTGTGACAGGAACAGGAAATCTTGGAGGACTTATCGGAAATATTCAATCTTTCACTCCGGTTTTTCTGGAGAAAATTCCATAAAGGTTATAAAACAAGAAAGCAGAATAGCTGGGCGGCTATCCTGCCTTCTCTTTTCTTTGCAGTGCCAAGTTTCCGATATGATAAGAACGGGAGGGAATTACCATATCTCCACTTGTA
>CAYYKZ010000108.1:0-672 GCA_964468455.1 uncultured Leptospirales bacterium
CTGCCTGGACCATGGAAAAAATAAAGGCAAAATACGGCAGAATAGATGTTGTGACTCTTTACAATGGTAGAGTAATACGTGGCGCTATTATATCAAGGGGTTCATCCGTGAAGATACTTACTCCGGGAGGGGTTATTACTGTTCAGAGCAAGGATATACGCACAACCGGTGTTATGTAGGGGTGGGGTCCTGTAAATATC
Source organism: uncultured Leptospirales bacterium (assembly GCA_964468455.1). Lineage (GTDB taxonomy): Bacteria > Spirochaetota > UBA4802 > UBA4802 > UBA5550 > JBBAGC01. The sequence continues at coordinate 201 of CAYYKZ010000108.1, forward strand.
TGTCCCGGGAGTACTTTGTCGCTACGCTCGGGCGCCCCGAGTGGGGAGTTGGAAATGTAATTATAAAAGAATTCAGGTATTGATTTTATGAAATTGAAAAGGATTGTTTTACTTCTTGCTGCATCATTGATTATGGCAGCGCCATTATCAGCTGAGTATATTTTCCTGAAGGATGGATCTATCTTAAAGGGAACAATCATTTCAGATACAGCGGCAACTGTGAATCTGCGCCTTGAGGAGAGGCAGGTGAAGAGAATCCCCAGGTCTGATATAATGAGAATACTCTACACCGACCTTTATATGGGGAAGGTTTATATTCAGAAGATAGACGGGAAAAGTATAGTTGCCTACATGGTTGATGAGGACAGGGAAACCTATACATTCCGTATGGAGCTTTACAAGCCGGAAGAGTTTAAGCTCAGACGCGACCAGGTGCTTTTTATGGCCAGGGGGAACCCCACAGGACTTACTG
>CAYYKZ010000108.1:682-1693 GCA_964468455.1 uncultured Leptospirales bacterium
AGATACAGACAGGGCAGAACTTAAATGGTTTGCTCCATATATGCGTGTAAAAAGCGATAATATTTATGTGAAAGGCCCTGATGACAGGGAATACAGTCTTGCCGGTGACACAAGGGGGAAGACTTTTTCCCTCAGGGGTCTGACAAGCAATACACAATACCAGATACATGTAACAGCAATTGACAGCTCAGGGGATGAAACTCTCCCCAGTAATGAAGTTACCATAACCACCCTTAATATCCCGCCTCAGGGGCCTGAAATTCTTCCTGTGGAAACTGATGATACAGGTAGATCGGAAATAAAATGGAAAGAAGCAATAGACCCTGACGGAGAGGTGAAGGGTTACAGGGTATATAAAGAGTATGACGGCAAAACAGAATTAATCGCTGATATAAAAAAGACATCTTTTGCAGTTGAGCCTGAAACGGAGTTTGACGCGATTTATGTAAAGAGTGTTGATGACAGGGGGAGTGAATCTGACCCTGTGAGGGTTTACTTCGGGCTGGCTCCTGAAATGAGTATAAGTTTCGGCCCTGCTTTTCTTTACCCGTCAGGAAGTCTTGCTGACCTTGCAGATTACGGCTACGGTGCGTCATTGAAATTTTCCATGTCCAATTATTTTATAAAGCAGCTTGAGTTGAGCGCTGAGCTTTCGTTTTTTTATTTACCGGGTAAGGATGATTTTGAAGAGCCTGAATCAAAAGTGAATCCCATATTTCTTGCGCCCTTAATGATAAACGCGGGATATGCCTTTTATCCGGGCGAGTATTTTGCCATAATACCATATGTTTCTGCAGGGGCAATGCTTATGCAGTACAGCTACACCTATTTTGATATCCCAACATCCAGTGAAAAGAGTGTATCGGAATTTCATGCAGACCCGGCAGCAGGGGCAGGTATAGGTTTCCGATACAGTTTCCCCGGCGGGGTATATGCGGCGCTTTCTTTTGATTACAGAATATTTTTTGAAGAGTCGAATAATTTCAGTTATATAAGCGCGGGAATAAGCGC
>CAYYKZ010000108.1:1711-8287 GCA_964468455.1 uncultured Leptospirales bacterium
TGAGAGGGAGGAATTGTGACCAGTATTTTTGCAGGGTATTGAATTAATAGTTTTTATGAAATGAAAAGCCTGATGTGAAACCTGGAATTAATGCTTCAGAGCCCTCTGCTGTCACTATGACAGCGTGCCAGTCCGGTACAGGATGTACAAGAACGGCTGGCCTCCATGTGGGGAGGGCACGGCGGAGCCGAGGTGGGGTCAAAAGGGCTGCAGCTCTTTGGGTTCGGGCTTGAGCAAATGAACAACGAGGTGATTATGAAACGTTTACTTTTAATTATAATTCTGGTTTTTCCTCTGTCATGTTATGACGGGTTGAGTGATATGCTTGACGAGGTTACAATGAAGGTGCCGGTTTGCGTATGGGACGCGGCTCCGGGCCCTGTACATGACGGAAGGGGTTGGAAAAACGCCTATACCACCCTGGCGGATGCAGTTGCTGCTGCGGATGAAGGTGATACAATATGGGTTGCCGGTACGCAGAATCTTGCCTCAACAGTCACAATCAGCAAGCCATTGACAATACTGGGCGGCTTCAGCGGAACAGAGAGCAGAAGGGATCAAAGGGATGTGGATAATAATAAAGCTGTAATAACAGGGCCTGGATTTTCTGTTATAATTGATTCAGGTGTAAATGTGCAGTTTGAGGGGCTTCGCTTTACAGGTTTCACCACTTCAAGGGCAATTCAGGTAGATGGAAATTCAAATGTAATTACCAGAGAGTGTATTTTTAATAATAATTCAATGGCAGTAAGAGTTTCTGGTTCAACATATACAGCAGAAAATTGCAGGTTTGAGGATAATGCGGTTACGGGGAGCTATGGGACGGCTTTTTATATTGATAATAGCACTGTGAATATTAAAGATTCTATTTTTGATAATAATTCAACAGATCAAAGCGGCGGTGCTATTTATGCAGTAAATAATTCAAATGTAACTATATCTGATAATACAGAATTTTATAGAAATAGTGCTACCGGAAGTAGCGGTTTAGGCGGAGCTGTTTATGCTACGGGTTCAACTGTAACAATTTCAGGTAGTTTATTCGGTGATGAGTTTACAGCAGGCAGCGGAAACAGTGCTGCCTATGGAGGAGCTGTTTGCGGAGAGAATAGTTCTACATTGACCATAAGCAATAATACAAAGTTTTATAGAAACAATGCTTCTCATACTGCCGGTGCGATTCGACTGAACGATAATTCAGTATTAAATATTGATAAATGTTTTTTTGGAGGAGATGCTGCAGGTTCAGGGAATATTGCAGATTATCCTAGCGGTGCTATAGCGGTTTATTTACATTCAACTTTCAATATGACGGATTGCAGCTTTAAGGAGAATTCTGCAGGGACTTACGGCGGAGCTGTTCATATAAGCGAGAGCGACAGTGTCATTGCTGGTTGTAATTTTAAGAGCAATAGTGCATTAAGCAATAATGGCGGAGCATTATATTTCCAGGCAAGTGTTTCGGAAAAGAACCTGACTATAAAAAGAAGTGACTTTGATTCAAATTCAGCCAATGGATCAGGAGGTGCAATATACTTTACCTCAACCGGTCTAAACAGCGGGATAGTAATGGAATCCTGTATTGTCAGGAATACGCCAACAGATAACGGTTCAGCAGTTGATATTAATAGTGCATCTACGAATCAGTTCTCAAATTCGTTATTCTATAATAATAAGTATACAGCCTCATCAACAGCATCAGGTGGTGCCTTAAATATTAACTATTCAAGTCTTATGGTTAATCTTACTTTTTTTAATAATAGTGCAAATACGGGGGGAGCAGTGTATCTCTCTGGGAGCCCTTATTATATGTACAACACAGTTTTTTATGATAATACCAGTATTGCTGGTGGAGCTAATAATACATTGAATACAAATACTTTTGTTACACTTAACAGGTATAACTGCGTGTATAATACTATGTCAGTAAGTGGCGGAGGTGACATTGAAGGCGGCACTCAAGGTAATACATCAGACCCATTTCTTAATTCATCAGACCCGTCAAATTCAAATTTTATGCGTCCCGGCAGTATTCTTCTGGATCAGGGATTTACAGGGACATACCAGGGAGGTTATATAGTACCCGCAACAGACCTGGCAGGGAATAACAGGGAAGTGGGTACAATCGACATAGGTGCATACGAGAGGCAGTGACCCCATCCTCCTAACCTCCCTCGTTCGACGCTTTTTGCGACCTCCTGTCGCGCGTCGAAACGCACACTTCCTGTGTGCAGTCCCCACTGAGAGGAAGGGGGTGTTGTGATCAGTATTTTTGCAGGGTATTGAATTAATAGTTTTTATGAAATGAAAAGTCTGATGTGAAACCTGAAATTCATGTCTTAAAGCCCTCTGCTGTATCGATGACAGCGTACCAGATTTAACATTTCTTCTGTGGTATTTTAAAAAGAAAATACTTGCAAAAATATCATTAATTAGTATAAATTAAAGTATGATTTCAGATGATATAATAAAAATCATTACTGATAAACTAATCCAGGTTTATAACCCGAGGACATTGTATATATTCGGATCGCACGCCTGGGGTAACCCGGATGATGCAAGTGACCTTGATATTCTTGTAATTGTTGATTCTTCAGTTGAAAAATTTCATCGAAGATCTATTTCCGGTTATAATGCTTTAAAAGGGATTAAGGCAAGCAAGGATATACTTGTCTTAACTGTAAAAGAATTTGATGAAATGTCGCTGGAACCGTCATCTCTTTACTATACAGTAAAAAAGTTCGGGATAAAACTTTATGAAGCTGCATGAAGCCTGGCTGCATAAAGCTGAAAACGATTTATTGTCTGCACAAAAGCTTATTTCCGGAGCTGATCCTCTTCCGGATACATCCATCTATCATACTCAGCAATGTGCTGAAAAATCACTTAAAGCATTTCCTGCATATCACCAGAAACCTCTTGAAAAGACGCATGATATACAGATGCTGCTGGAATTATGCCTTGAAATTGATTCCACTTTCGATTCTATTTACGAATCAGGAATTTCTTTAAACCCATACTCTGTAGCTTTCAGATATCCGGGGATTATTCTGCAGCCGGATATTCATGAAGTTGAAAAAGCTATAGATGACAGCAGTAGAATTTTAGAATTTGTAAAAAATAAAATTATTTGAGATATAATGTAAGTACTAACTCCGGAGTGTGTAAAAGGATGATTTTCTTAAATTAAATAAACTTCACCATGCTCTCTTTTACGCTCTTCCAGAATCCGGCTGCATCATCTGAAAGGAGTCTGTCCAGTTCCTGCCGGGAGTAGACAAGGATATCGGTAGAAGGTACAAGGTCAAGGAGATCGGCGAATTCAAAAGCCCTTTCATGAAAGGGCCTGCCTGTTTCTTTAACTATTATAATATCTATATCGCTGAATTTATTGAAAGTATCACCTGTAATGCTGCCGAATAAATATGCTTCTTCCACTCTTCCTCTGAGTCGGGTTTGAAGTTTTTCCATATACTCATCTTTAGTCATGCCGAAAAGGGGATCGCGGTCTATTTTCAGTAGCACATTATTATTCATTAAAATAAGTTCCCGCAAATTCAAGTATTCTGGCTGCAAATGCCACTGCTTCTTCAGCCTGTTCTTTTGTATAATATTCAAATGGAGCACCACTGGGGAAAGCATCTGGGTATCTGGTGCTGATGTAATAAAGATCAAGCCTCTTGGCAATGTTTTCTATTTCGCCATTAATACCGAGACTTCTTGCTATTTCCAGGACAGAATGGGATTTAACCATATCATAATCTTTAAAATATGCAATAGCCTTAAGTGATTTCTCAGCAACCTGCTGACATATAAAACAGGCCTGGGCGAATTTTTCGCTGTTAAGAGTATCTTTAGCCCACTGGAAATCATTTTCAGCCTGCTTATACCAGTCTTGTGCCCGATTCTTCATTTCTTCATTACCATAGTTAAAATTTTTTCTTATTTTAATAAGCAGTATTATTGGGATTTTGTCAAGAATGATAATTATTGTATATGAATTTCAATTGATTCATAATGACCGGGATTTTGATCCCATGGAAACATATCTGGGACTGAAGTTCAGAACAAAATAAAAAACCCCATCATATTTGAAGGGGGAGGTGAGTTTGATTCAGTTATGCAGGCTTAAAAGAGAATTTCTATTTATTTGCTATAAGCTTTTCGATTTCCTCTTCAGCAAGACCTGTGACTTTTGACATTTTGTTGATCATTGATCTTTTTTTCATTAGAAGACGGGCTTTTTCGATTCTGCTTTCCTTTATACGGCATGCTAATGCGGCTGGAATTTCCTTCGTGCACCCTGAGTCTTTTTTTGTAATTAATTGTGTAAATTTCATTCTAAACCTCCTGATGGTTCAGGAATTTTAATTCTTTATTGTTAAATGTATGTTAATTAATTTGTCTTTATATGTCAATTGAATTAATCCATTTTTGCGAACAATATTCATAAAAATGAAAAGAGTGTATTAAAATTTAACTGATAAATAAATAATATAAAATATAATTTATTTATCAGATCATCTGCAAAACATCTGTTTTTTATATGGGGAAATTAATCGCTTCCCCTGTATTCGGCAATAATTATAGCAAAATCATCTTCAATAGCATTTGTTCCGCCTGACAAGGCAAATATTTCATTGTAAATACTATCGCATAAATGCTGCGGTCCAAGATTTCTGTTTCTTCTAATTATCTCAATAAGCCCCTCAACTTCAATCATTCTGCCGCTGCTGTCACGGCTTTCAAAAACACCGTCAGTATACATTATAATTTTATCACCCCTGGAAAGCTTCCCCGGAGCTTCCTCATATTCAGAATCAGCAAAGCTTACTATTACACGACCTTTAGGCCTTATAGATTCAACCTCGCCGCTTTTTCTGAGTATGAGCATTGGAGGGTGCCCGGCATTTGCTGACACAATCTCTCCTGTCTCAATATTTATTGTGCACATGCATGCTGTTAAAAAGTTAGATCCGATTTTGTCCTGAAGCTGGTTTTTCATCTCCTTGAATGCAGCACCTGGATGAAGAATATATTTCCCCCATGAGCTGAGCGACATTTTTACCATTGAGGCAATAAGGGCAGATGCCACCCCGTGACCTGAAACATCGCAAATAAACAGGCCGGTTTCCTTCATCCCTTCTCTGTAGTGTATATCGATGAAATCTCCGCCTACAGCCATCATTGGTATATATTTATATGCTATATCCACCTGCTTAAGACAGGGAATTTTCTGCGGCAGGAGTGCTGCCTGAATTGTTTTTGCAAGTTCTATATCCTTTTCCAGCTCCTCTTTCTGGTTTTCAATAACAGCTGTTCTTTCTTCAACTTTTTGTTCCAGGTTGTCTTTCAGGTCTGCCAGGTTCTGGTACATGATGGAGTTTGAAAGTGCGATAGCAGCATACCGGCTTATCCGGTTGATAAACATGAACTCTCTTTCCTTCAGCCGTTTACCTTCATTTTTTTCTGACAGAAAGATAATGGCAATGACGTGGTTGTTGTGGCTCAGGGGAATAATATATTCACTGTCATGAGCATTAAAGAGTTCCATGAATCTTTCCTTAATATAAGAGAGGTCATTATGGAATTCGATGAAGTGTTTTTCAATGTACTGCTCCTGCCCTTTCATCAGCTCAATGAGTATTGGATCAATATCAAGTGGGTTGTTTTTCAGGCTTACAAAGCTTCCCGAGTAGTCCCTTCTGAAAAATATTTTAATTTTTTGTATGCCCAGAGGTTTTCTTATTACTGATATTAATTCTCTTACCATCTCATCAAGGCCTTTAAGCAGGGAAACATCATCAATAAATTTTTGTTCAATTTTTGACAGGTTGTGGCTTTTTCTGTTAAACAGCTCATTGATAAAGGGTTGAATCTTGTTGAAGTAAAAATAATTACCCTGGAACCAGAGAAGGAGTATTAAAAAAAGAATATAGGCGCTCTGGGTGTAGAAAAGAGGCCTTAGTATTAAAAGAATAAAAAAATTAGGAATAGCGATTAAAGATGAAATGATGAGCCATATTGCAGTAAAGTGAAGTACGCTGCTTATTTCAATAAGCCTGTATCTTAAAATCCCATAAGTTAAAATGCCCAACGGGATAAACATGAAATTGCTTAGAGGGTAAAAGTCGATGCCTTGCATGGAAGGTACATTTGTCAGTGTTAAAATAACCAGCACAAAACATGATATGAAAAAATAATTCATTTTGAGCCGGATTACGGGATTTGTTTCGGTCCGGAATTTTTTTATAAATAGGGTGAATATGTAGAGAGTTGCTGCAAAAGCATAAAGTGCGAAAGCCTGCATGGCAGGGCCGTTTTTCGCTATAAGTCCCCATTTGTATTCATAAAAGCCGTAAAAATAATAATCTGTACAAACAAAAAGAGAAAAAATAAAGCTTAGAATAAAAGCCGGTATTGTTACTGAAAGTTTTTTCTGCCCTGTAATGGTCTGGAAAAATAGTATTGTAAGTGGAGGATTATATACATAGAAAAAATGTATAGACCTCTCGATACAAAGAAGTGTTTCCCGGTCTTCTATGAGATGGTGTGAAATAAAAGCCCATGAAACAA
>CAYYKZ010000109.1:0-878 GCA_964468455.1 uncultured Leptospirales bacterium
GACTTCAAACGATCGTAAAGACGATCCTTGCAATTTCTATTCCATTTATAATATTTTTCATAATTTTAAAAATATGGAAAGACGGTTTATTACTGCCTGTTTTACTGCTTCCTGTCTGTATAATGATTATTCTTATTTATTATTTTATAATAGCCAGAAATATTTCTTCAGTGAAGCAGTATACAATATATGAAAATTTAATAAGGTTATTTCTATTAATATTTTTTATACATATTCTCTATACCACGGGATGGAGAGGCGATTTAGACAGAATTCAATGGAGTTATTTTTTACCTCTTCTGACATTTTTAAGTTTTAATCGCAGGGAGGGGCTCTCCTGGGTTATCATTTATATTATATTTTTTATTTTTATACTTTTTGCTCATGACTTTGCAAGTCAGATTTCCAATGATGTCAATCCAGAATTTATAATAGGATTTAAACTACGGTTTGTTGTGTCATTTATGGTTATATCTGCAATCGGATTTTTTATTAATGGCTGGATAGAAGACACATACTCACGGCTTGCACTACGTCAGGAACAGCTGAAAGAATCTGAAAAAAAGTACCGTGACGGCTATGAAATTCTTCTTAGAGAAATGAAGGAAAAGAAAATTGCCCAGCATGCTTTAGCTGAAAGCCTGGAACAGTTCAAGCTGGTAGTAAATAATGCCAGAGATGTAATCTGTATGCTGAATTTGGATCTTGAACTTACATTTATCAGCCCTGGTATAAAACAGATGCTGGGATATTCTGTTGAAGAGTACCTTGAGATACCACTTGAAAAAAAATTTTTACCAGGATATTTTAAATTACTAAAAAATATATTAACTCAGGAGCTTGAATCAGAAGAAAATATCGGAAAAAATCCATACCGT
>CAYYKZ010000109.1:916-1802 GCA_964468455.1 uncultured Leptospirales bacterium
AGATGCATAAAAACGGGTCAAAGGTATGGGTTGAGATGAAGATGAATTTTGTATATGATGTTGATATGAAGCCTGTGAGTATTCTCGGATTTTCCAGGGATATCACTGAGAGAAAAAAATCTGAGGATGAGAGACAGAAGCTGATGGAACAGCTACAGGTAACAGCATTGCACGAATCTATCGGAACTCTTGCTGGCGGGATTGCTCATGACTTTAATAACATTCTTATGTGTATCCAGGGTTATACCTCTCTTGTAAAAACCGATACTGATCCATCGCATCCTAATTATGAAATGCTGAAAGAAATTGAGGAACAGGTGCAAAGCGGTGCCGATTTATCGGGCCAACTGATAGGGTATGCCCGGGGTGGGAGATATGAGGTTGAATCTACGGACATAAATGAAATTATAAAAAAGACAGTCTCGCTATTCAATAGGACACGAAAAGATATTTCAATTAAATGCAGTTTCGGAACTGACCTATGGTGTGTTGAGGCTGACAGGGGTCAGCTTGAGCGTGTATTTATGAATTTACTAATTAATTCTTCTGAGGCCATTTCCGGCACCGGGGTTATTACTCTAAAGACAGAAAATTCAATACAGGCTGAAGATAAAATTCATCTTCATTCTTTATCTACAGGGAAATATGTAAAAATTACAGTTAGTGATACCGGTACCGGTATGGATTCGAAAACCATGGAGCGGATTTTTGATCCATTTTTTACAACAAAGGGAATGAACAGAGGAACCGGACTCGGTCTTGCTGCTGTTTATGGAATAATTCAAGGTCACAGTGGCAGCATAAGTGTGGAGAGTGAACCGGGGAGCGGTTCTGAATTTACAATTTATCTGCCTCCAGCACTAATCAGCAAATAAATAAGCAAAAA
>CAYYKZ010000109.1:1812-2338 GCA_964468455.1 uncultured Leptospirales bacterium
AATTTACAATTTATCTGCCTGCATCAGCTAAGCCTGCATATAATATTAGTCCGCTCAACAGTACAGTTTATAACGGTAAGGAGACGGTTTTAATTGTTGATGACGAAATTCATGTGCTGAAAACCTTAAAGCAGATTCTGCAGTCTATGGGGTATACAGCGTATACTGCTGCTAACTCTCGTGATGCAATTTCAATTTTTGAAAAAGAGAAGGATAATATTAATCTGGTGATTCTGGATATGATTATGCCGGATATGACCGGTGATGATATTTTTGTAATAATCCGGGAAATTAATCCTGATGTCAAAATTCTCCTCTCAAGCGGCTACAGTCTAAACAGTAAAGCTCATGGAATAATGAATCTTGGTTGCAACGGTTTTATCCAGAAGCCATTTGACAGAGAAACACTATCCTCGAAAATTAGAGAAATAATAGACTGTGCTGTATCTTGCGAAGGCTAATAATGTGCGTTTTTAAATTATCCTGCTGATTATACTTCCGATCCAAACCCCTTAACTGAAGCTGT
>CAYYKZ010000109.1:2364-8160 GCA_964468455.1 uncultured Leptospirales bacterium
GAATGATATCACCCTTTTGAATAGCCGGAGGATTAATCTTCCCCTTTTTTACAAGATCGGAATACATGCAGGTCATATTTTTCCCATTATGCTTTGCATAATAGAGGGCATTATCAGCCTGTCCTACAAAAACTGATGGGGTTTCGCTCCCTGTAATCTCAACAATTCCGGTACTTATTGTGATTCTATCGGTCTGCGGGAATGAGTAGTTTGCCACTTCATTTCGGAATCTTTCAAATACTGTAAAAGCAACTTCCGGATTCTCTGCCTTCATTACAATTATAAATTCCTCGCCGCCGAATCTGAATTTCATGTCAGCAGCTCTGAATACTTTCTGCATTATGCGGCTGATTAGTATAAGAATTTCATCTCCATAAATATGTCCAAAGGTATCATTTACTTTTTTAAAATCATCAATATCAAAAATTCCAAGCCAGAATCTGTCAGGATTTATGCATCGACGTTCATTATCCTGGTGGGAGATTGCCCTTTTCTGTCTTTTTTTTATCTCGATAAGTTTCATTATTCTGTCATCAAAAGTTTTACGGTTAAGAATTCCGGTTAGTGTATCTGTCTGGTTATCGAGGAGTATGGAAACATAATTCTGGTATATTTTTACCAGACCTTTGAGTATGTGAAAATTTAAATCTCGGGGATCTGGCTTTTCAACAGCAACAAAACCTGTCTGCTTTGACATTATTTCAAGAGGTATAATAGTGTATAATGAATCATCTGGTGATAAATTCTGAAAATTATCACTATCTATTATTAATTTTTCGGCAAGCTTAAGAAAATTTTCATCAGGCTCCAGGTCATAACTGCTGCTGTAGCCTTCTGAACCATATCCGGATATGATGATATCTGCAGGCCTGTCTGTATCGATTTTCAGCAGATAAACTCTTTTACACGAGCATACTTCGGAAATGGTTCTGAGTAAAGACATTTCCAGAATTTCCATATCTCTGCTTTCAGTTATGCTCACAATATAATTAAGTATCGTTTTTTCGTCGTTCATGCATATCCCATCATCAAGATATAAATAATAATTACCCGTATCAATAGTTACATGAAAAAATAAAAGCCGGAGAAGATCAATTGAATTTTTTAATTAATACTGATTCTTATTTTATATATATTTGCGGAAAATATATGATTATTCAATATAAAATTATATTTATATTTATTTGGGATGACAGATGTTAATACTTATTACCTTATAGTCCGTTTTGTATGTAGTACCTTTTTTTTATTTATTCATTAAAAGTTGCAACCGGGGTTTAAAATTGGTTGTTTTAATTTAAATTGATGTGAGTTATTCCCGGTATTGCAGATTCCATAAAATCCGGTAATAATATTTATAAAAATATTCAATATTTGAATACATAGGAAATTAAAATAATGAAAATGACTATTTTTAATATGCCAATAATAAAAACCGGAGCACACTGGCTGGCCCGTCTGATACTAAAGATAACAGGCTGGAAGATTGAAGGTGAGCTCCCTGATGCCGGTAAATATGTTATGATAGCAGTGCCTCATACGTCAAACTGGGATTTTTTCTACGGTCTTCTAATGATTTTATATTTTAAAAACCAAGTTTACTGGATGGGGAAGAAACAGATTTTCCGGTTTCCTTTTAGTGGAATAATGAAATGGTTTGGGGGAATACCTGTTGATAGAAGCAAAGCAAATAACATGGTTCAGTCCACTATTGATGAATTTAATAAGCGGGAATCTCTTGTTATTGTTATACCTCCGGAGGGGAGCAGATCAAAAGTGCATGAATGGAAAACAGGATTTTATCACATTGCATCAGGTGCCGGTGTTCCAATACTCCCCGGGTTTCTTGATTACAAGAAGAAACTTGCAGGTTACGGACCTTTAATTTATTTGACCGGAAATAAAGATAAGGACCTGCTAAGGCTTAAGGAATTTTATCAGGGGATAACAGGTAAGTTTGAGGATAAATGATATTCGGATTGTATTATGTAGAATTCAGAAATTTTTTTTATTATCATTCTTTACTATGCCTATGTAGTTAAAAGCAAAGTTATTCGAATCTCAAATAGAAACTATAAAGATTATGATAGCAAATTATTGTTCCGAGTATTTCAAATATTATACTTCTCAGCAATTTCTCTGTATTTCTTAACAGTTGCTAATCTTTCAAGTAATTCTCTTTTCTTTTCGATTTCAGAATCCACTCTTTTTTCTGATTCAAGAAGGAGTGTAAGTTTTTCATCACCGAGAAATATCTTAAACATCATAAGTATATTTACTATTTCAGACAAAGCTATTAAAATACTTTTGCCATTAATAAAAGAAGTTGAGGTAATCCTTTCGCTGCCGTATGGAATGGAAACACTTTTCCCTTTAACAGACGACGGATCGAGGGGTACATTTCTTTTATCCTCATCCTGAGAGTGATTGTAACGGTTCGCTGAAAGAACTCCTATCAGTTTGTCACTAATTTCATTCATTCTTGAAACTATCTCTTTTATAATCTGCACTGCTTCAGACTTGGGGCTTGAATCAGATTTATGAAGATTCGATGCTTCAATATAACCGTCCCTGGAAAATTTGGGGAGAGAGAATCTGTATTTTGCCAGATGTTGAAATCCGGATCTGATTTTCGAAATTTCGAGCTGAAATGAGCCTGGCGAAAAAACTTCAACTTTTGAAGCAGTATCAATAGTAATTTTCCCATTTAAAAGAGGTTCATATGTCTTGATAAAACCATCACAAAAATTCATTACAAACTGAATTATCAACGATGAATCCTGTTTAAAATTTCCGTTTTCAATTCCGCAGGCTTTATCATAAAAGAGTGAGAGAGTAGAAAAGTCATATCCGCTGTCTTTATCGTAAGAGATATACTTACCTATTCTTTCCTTCTCTTCCTTTATTTTCCTTGTATCGAGCAGAGATTCAAGATTTTTATCGATAAATGAATCAATCAGTGATCTTATTTTTTTATTACATTCAAAATCATCATTGCTTATCAGGGTCTCGTAACCTTTTACATAAAGGTCATCAAATGTGAGAAATCGGCGGGTTTTCATTATGTTGAATCCCTGTATGACAGATTCCAGAGTTCCGGTTTTCCGGTCGCCATAGAGGAGCCTTTTAACTTTATTTGCCATAATGACTGCATCAAAACGCCATTCAGGATAGTTGGAAATCATATAAAAAACTGAATTAATAATTGTTTCTATGTATAAACTGTGATATCTGCAGGTGATAAAATAATTTTCAAGAGATTTGAACCGTTCAAGGTTATTTTCGGAAAAATTCCTTATTGTGGAATAATCCAATTCTTTTATTTTCTGGCAGAGTTTATGAAACTGAAACATCAGATTGTATTCAAATTTGTTCAAATACTGCCATCCGGTATCAAGAATCCGTTGTGTAAGGTCAAGCAGTTCATTGGCATCTTTGCCTGTTCTCATCCAGAAAAGTTCTAGTCTATCGTTTTGCACTCTGATGACAGGCGGGATTATTGAATTGACGAAAAAACCTGAATCAGCGAAGACTTCTTTTATTCTCCCGTAATCTCTGAAAAGATATGAAAAATAACTTCTTTTGGGATGATTATTCCTGATTCTTTTTCTCAGTTCTCTGGCAGCTGCAGCAGTGAATAAATTTTCTTCTTTCAAGAAATTTTTGACATTCTCTCTCTTCTTCCCGGAATCATTAACTTCGACAACAAGAGTTTCGTTATCTATTTGATCAATTTTTAATATCTTCTCTGCAGGATCCAGATTACTTTGCAGTATCAGTTCAACTTTTTCAGCTTTTTCCCGTGATCGTTTCTTCTGCAGAAGATCAGCAAGCTTGATATACTCTTCAGATTTACTTTTAGAAAGATTGTTATCTATTGTCATAATTGATCATTCAATAATAATCAGTATAGGAGAGGATTTTAATATATTATAGGATTCTGCACTGTATAAAGGGCAGTTGGAAACAATAATATTTCTGCTTAAAGATAAAAATTTCATCATAAAGCCCCCCTCTAAAAATACTTTTCATTCTTAAAAGCTTGTGCTTAAATTTTCGCAGGAAAAGTCGCACTAATTTTTCCTTACAGACATACCTTTTGTATGTAATAGAATTACTGGAAAAGACAAACAATGGTCAACATCTTTTTAATATTCTATTCTCAAAATCTGAATTTCAATATGAAGGCCGTGATCGCTGGCATGGAATAAAATATACTTTCTCAAACTATAAGAGTAATTTAATGAAACAAAATAATTTTTCAAGGTTTCTGCTGAGAAAACTATTTTAAAAAATTTAAAATTTCTTTTTTCAATTTTTCTTCACCATTATCTATCAAAACCATATGTCCCGAATTATTTAAAGTTATTGTTTTAACTTTATTATTAGACTTTAAGGTACTTGAGAAATCTTCGAACCCTTTCTGTGAAAAATAAAGATCGCTGTCTCCCCAGGCAACCAGTATTTCATATCCACTAACTTGAGGAATCAGATTTTGTTCCATCCATTTAGCAGCTAATTCACATCTGTATCCCAACTCTGAGCTGTCTTCGGGATTAATATCAGTTTTATTAGCCATTTCAATATTTTTGTCCTTATTTACAATATCCCATACAGTTGCTCTTGACGGTGGAGGAGTGGGATAGGTGAAAAGAATCACTTTCCTCAACCATGATGTTTGAGTAGAAAGCCAGTAAACTACCGGACCGGCAACCTTATATTCCATGCCTGTATTCAGCGGTGATAAGAATATTAACCTGTCAGCCTTCCTTTTACCTTTAACAGCAATTGCACCATTAACAATTGTCCCAAATGACTGGGATATAATAAACACCTTATGGTCTTCAGGGAGATTTACCGTATAAGCATCATAAACCTGAACAACAAGCCGCATATCCTCATGAAAATCCCATTCTCTGTTTCTGTAATTAAAAGGAGAACTCTGAAGTCCGTAAACAGGTACTATTATATTAATCTTCTTTTCTTCATGAAGTTTTTTAAACCAGTCTGCATACATTCCTGCGGTACTTTGAGTTCTAAAACCTTCAAAGAAAAAAATAGTCTTCTTATAGTTTTTATTAACAAGATATAAAGGTTCTCCGCCATTTTTATAAAATAAAAGTTCTTTATCATAACTTCTTGAGGCTTCTATCTTACTGACTTTTTTTTGGGCAGATTTAAATTGATTATCAATAAATTTTTTATGCAGTCCTATTGATGCAAAATATATTATAATTACAGTTCCGGTTATTTTGGCTATTTTTTTTGCTTTCATGAACATCTCCGTCAACATGATTAGTGCTCAATAAAATATAATTTATTGTTAAATCTTTTCAATTACTAAATCTGCTTTTATTAAAGCCCTATTTCTATCTTCCGGCCCCAGGCCTTTGTCAGCAACTATAAATTGGAAAGAATAGATTACCTGATAGAGCCAGGTTGGTCATTATGCTTCCGGTGGGTATAAGCTGTAATAATAATCTTAGGTTATGAGGTTGTTCGAAATCAGTTTCAGTCGAGGCAGTCGATGGAGCCGGGAAAGACCAGTACGAACACCTCTTGTTCACCAGTGTCATGTTCCTGATGAAGAAGTGCAGAGGATTGTGAAGTTTCGTACAAGCACAGAAGAAATTAGAAATATGGGGTATCGTAAATGCACCTGGATGATGGTCGATGAATGTATTGCATATCTTGCAGAATCGTCCACGTAAATTCTCTCCATATGTCAGTGCCAAATAAATACAAAAAAAGCAGCCACTAAGTGACTGCTTTTTTAAGTGATGCTCCTCCGGTAGG
>CAYYKZ010000110.1:0-8141 GCA_964468455.1 uncultured Leptospirales bacterium
ATAAATAAATTTAAAGAAGAGAAAAAATTATCCAGAATGGTAATGGTATGGTGCGGAAGTACTGAAATTCACCAGGAACTTGTTCCAGGTGTACACGATACTATTGAAAATTTTGAGAAAGCCCTTAAGGAAAATCATCCTTCAATTGCACCAAGTATGATATACGCTTATGCGGCTCTTGATATGGGAATACCCTATGCAAACGGAGCTCCAAACCTATGTAATGATATCCCTGCTTTCTGGGAACTTGCGGAAAAAAGAAAGGTTCCAATGGGAGGAAAAGACTTTAAATCGGGTCAGACCCTCATGAAAACCATTCTTGCCCCTGGTTTTAAATCAAGACTTCTCGGTGTAAACGGCTGGTATTCAACAAATATACTCGGCAACCGTGATGGAGAGGTTCTGGATGACCCTGATTCTTTTAAGAGTAAGGAAGTCAGTAAGCTTTCAGTACTTGATCAGATTTTCAAACCTGAGCAGAATCCTGAACTTTACAAAGACTTTTATCATAAAGTGGTAATTAACTATTATCCGCCAAGAGGAGACAACAAGGAAGGCTGGGACAATATTGATATTTTCGGCTGGCTTGGATATCCTATGCAGATAAAGATAAATTTTCTCTGCAGAGACTCGATTCTTGCAGCTCCAATAGTGCTCGATCTTGCTCTTTTCCTTGATCTTGCCAGCAGGGCGTCACTTTCCGGAAATCAGGAATGGCTGTCATTCTACTGGAAAAGCCCTATGCACGCTCCTGATGAAAAGGCGGAACATGATCTGTTTGTGCAGCTTATGAGGTTGAATAATACTCTTCGCTGGCTTATGGATGAACCTCCAGTAACATTTCTTGGATCAGAAACATATAATTAGTATATAATAAAAAAGAATTATCATTCAAAACCCCCTTTGACAGAGTTAGAGGGGGTTTTTTAGTGGAAATTTTTCAGCTTAACATTTATTGTCGCAGTATTATGCTGATTAACGCTTCTGGAGGATTTATGCTTGGAATTATTACAGGACTGGTTATCATGCTCGGTTCAGCAGGGATTGCCGTTCCTGATTCTGCGGATTCCATTAAAAATATGCCGCACTTCCGTATTGATGACGGATATATATTAAGGAATTATTCTTCCCCTGAAAAACTTGACATACCCGGTTATGTGACAGCTTTCCACCAGCAGGGTGAGTCTTTATATTTTATTACAGCCAGAGAGGGTTTTTACCATGCAGGTTTTATTATGGAGGGCGGAAATAAAATATTTAATACCGGTATTGAAGCTTATGAAGGAAGCGTCGTAAAACTTCAGGTATGTAATGGCATATTTTTCTTTTCTGTATCATCCCTTACTGGTGAATCAGCAACTCTTTACAGGTATTCACCTGATCTTAATACTATACAGAGCATCAGTAATATTAGTGATTTTTCTATAATATCAGGGGATCTCCTTATATTACGTGAAGGTTCGCTCAATTATAATGGCATTGAAATACCTGTAATGCTGCAGAAAGCTTCAATCTGCAGGGTGATAGATAACCGCATAGTTCATATTACAAACGGGGCAGATGTGGAGATATTTGATATTGCTGCTGCAAAGAGTATTTATCAGTATAAAGATGGAATAGTTTATGACAGCGGGGATAATTATAATGTTATTCTTGAATTTTATGATCCCCCGCAGAACAGCACAAACAGCAGACAAGATGATAAATTGGTCTATTATAATGTAACTGTAAATGGCCATGATATGGGGAGAACCGAAACAGGCCCCGCTGCTATTGTTAAACAGCTTCAGGTCAAGGTAAAAGCCGGGAGTTATAATATAATTTCTGCTGAAAGATGGGAATTGGATAAAAGCAGAGGAAGATACGTGAGAGTAAACAATATTAATCAGCCTGATGAAATAAGAATTTATGTTCCTTTAAACCGTGTTGTGAAAATTAACTATAGTTGTACGGGAACTGTTTATACTATTACTCAGAATGTTTTTACTAAAAATGAGGAGGACCCGGAATCCTCCTCATTAAGGGGTAAATTTATCGATTAATATTTATTACCTGGCTTTTCTTTTCATCAAGCTGTACTATTCGCTGAAGTTCCTTATATTCAGCTGATTCAGCACCATACTTCAGCTCAATTGCAGTAAGCATGCTTGTATTTTTCTTGTTTCTGTAGCTGTAAATTTCATCTTCAGAAGATTTGCTGTATTTTGCCAGAACCTTTTCCATGAAGGCATAACAGCTGGCAAGATATTTATGTGCCCATATATCCTTTCTGTTTTCATCACTTAATGCAATATATCTTTCAAGAATAGGAAGACAGGGTTTCATGTTTCCCAGGTCATACTGTGTGGAAACGTATGTTCTGAAAACCTTGGACTTGAATGCAATAAAATCGGGATTACTTTTCAGGTCATTTGATTTTATATTATCCATAAGATTTATGGATCTTGTAAAGTGTGTTATTGATTTTGTCTTTGCTTCAGTTTTTAATCGGTTAAGGTATCTTTCCTGTGCATTTTTTCTGTCGATTTCCTGCCAGTACCACTGCTCATTAAGATACTTTTTATTCCGGTATTCATTTCTTAATCTGTCTATCTCTGTCTGCATGTCATCAAGAGTATCAAGACCTTTTGAATATTCATCAATGGCTCTTTTAAGCATAAAATCAGAATATTCTCTGCTCAGTTTTTCCAGATCCTTTAAAGATGTTATAAATGGTTTGTAGTCATTTACTCTCCATCCTTCAGCAACTTCATCAGCCTGTGTTGTATCAGCTGCTGCAGGTTCCTCCTGGTTCTGCTGTGCAAATGCGTAAATTGTCAAAAAAGTGCATATTAGAAAAATACCGAATAATATAGTGGATTTTCCTGTTATTGATCTAGGTTTCATATAAATTACCCCTTTAAAAACTCTGTAATAAAAGCTCTGTAGTTACCTTTATAATAATAATCGTCTTAAAAAGATTAAATATTTATCCATTTTTATTAATTAAGGCATTTAATTTCTAATAATAATCATTAACTATACATTTTAATGCAATAAAAGTGTTCCCTGCAACTGCTTTGCCCTTGAAGGCGGTTGCGTATTGTATATGTAATAATAGTTAATGAGTCATCTGTGATTATTAATCAGTAATACCTATCCCCTATCTTTTCAACAGAAAATAAAATATTATTATCTTCATCCCGGCTAAAATTGCTTAACCGGGACAATTAATCTTGACATAAGATGTCCGCCGGATGTTAAATTTTTAAGATAAAAATAGGAAGTTAACACTTAAAGATTTAATGGATTGATATGAAAAATAAAAGTCAGTATTGCCCCTATTGTGATTATACAGGAATTATTTATAATCCGGCCTTTGATACTATGGGTGAAAATGCACTTAGTCCCTGTCCCAAGTGTGTTGTGCCTCAGTGCAGATGCGGCGGAGAGGAGCCTTACTATTACAGTGAAGATGACAGAATTATAACCTGTCATTGCCGTGAAACAAGAATGAAAATCGATAAAATATTGAGGATATACTATTCTTCAGGAATAGATAAAAAATTCAGGTGGAAAACATTCAATGATTTTGAGGCAGGAAACCCTCTTCTTGCTTCGGCAAAAAAAGCAGCCTATGATCTGGTTATGAATTTTCCTGATGTGAAAAAAGGTCTTTTTCTCTGGGGAAATCCCGGAACAGGGAAAACACTTCTTTCTGCAATTGTTTTAACTGAACTAATAAAACATCATGCTGTAGAAGGTAAGTTTATTAAAATTTCCAGAAATTTTTTCAATCTTCTCCGGGCTTCATTTGTTGAAGGATCTGAAACATACGGGCAGTCATCAAAAATAGAGAGGTTATTTGCAGAAGTGGATGTTCTTGTTATTGATGATTTCGGAGTGCAGAGGGATTCAGCCTGGGAACAGGAAACCCTTTATAATCTGGTAGATGCCAGGTATGAAGCGGAAAAGTTTACAATAATAACTTCAAACAATAACCCGGAAAAATCTATGAAGGAGTTTTCCGAGGGCAGGGTTCTTTCCAGAATAAAGGAAATGTGTAAGATAATGGAACTTTCCGGGAAAGACTACAGAGAGAAAAAATAATGGCCCATGTTTTTTTAGGACTGGGGAGCAATATAGGGGACAGAGAAAACTATATAAATCTGGCAAAAAAACTTATAGTATCAGAAATAGAATCAGAAATAATAGCTGAAAGCTCCATATCTGAAACAGAACCTGTTGATTATACAGACCAGCCGCTCTTTCTGAATCAGATAATAATAATAAAGGTTTTTCTTGAACCTGAAAATCTGCTTAAGGCTGTTAAGGATATTGAGAAAAAGCTGGGAAGAAAAAAAAGATTCTCCAAAGGCCCAAGGGAGATAGATATTGATATTCTTTTATACGACAATCTGGTATACAAAACGGAGAATCTAAGCATCCCTCATCCGGAGATTGTAAACAGGGATTTTGTACTTCAACATCTTGCTGAACTGGATCCTGAACTTAAAGATCCTTTAACTCATAAAAAATATCGGGAGGTTCTTGGTAATGGCTGCAATAAAAAACATCAATGATTTTTCAAAGGCAAAAAAGGATGGGGTTCCTATATCAATGGTTACCTGTTATGATTATGCCTTTGCGCGGCTGGCTGAACAGACAGATGTGGATGTTCTTCTTGTAGGTGATTCCCTGGGAAATGTTATTGCAGGTTATGAAAATACGATTCCTGTTACAGTTGACCAGATGATTTATCATACCAGTCTTGTAAAAAGGGGAGCACCCGGGAAATTTCTGGTATGTGACCTTCCCTTTATGAGTTATCATGTTTCAGTGGAGGATTCGCTCCGGAATGCGGGCAGGATAATGAAGGAAACCGGGTGCAATGCTGTAAAACTTGAGGGAGGGGAGGATTTTGTCCCTGTAGTTAAGGCCCTTGTAGGCGCTTCAATACCTGTTATGGCTCACCTGGGATTGACCCCCCAGTCTGTGCATAAGCTTGGCGGTTATTCTGTTCAGGGTAGAGAAGAGGACAAACGTAAAAAAATGATCGATGATGCGAAAATGCTGGAAGAAGCCGGGGCATTTTCTCTTGTTCTGGAAATGGTACCTGAAGATCTGGCAGCTGAAATAAGCAGTATCCTGACAATTCCTACAATAGGAATAGGGGGAGGGAAATTCTGCGACGGCCAGGTTCTTGTTCTACATGATCTGCTGGGCATGAATGAAACTTTCAGTCCTAAATTTCTGAAAAAATACGCAAATCTTTCAGAAACTATAAGAGAGGCATTAAACAGTTATAATAGTGAAGTAAAAAGTAGAGCTTTCCCTGCTGATGAGCATAGTTTTAAGGGTAAAAAAGGGGGAGAAGAAGGGAAGGTTTATTCAAAATAATCAGGGTCAGAGCAGTTATATATCAGCATTATCATTTTGACTTTTTCTGAAAATCAGGGATAAGCAGATAATAATTACCGGTTATTATTGCATAATATATAATAATTTATTAACTTATAAATGAAGATGATTTTAATATTTTATCGGAGGGAGTTATGGGTATCAGAATAGCAGTAAATGGATTTGGAAGAATAGGAAGAAATGTTGTAAGGGGAATATTTCAGGACCAGTCAAAATACAGCAATGTGGAAGTAGTGAGCATTAATGATCTTACTGATGCTAAAACACTTGCTCACCTTTTTAAATATGATTCTGTTTTCGGAATTTTTAACGGCACAGTTGAATATGATGACACCTCAATTACTGTAAATGGCAAAAAGATAAATGTCTATTCCGAAAAAGACCCGTCAAAACTTCCCTGGGGTAAGGAAAAAATAGATGTTGTTATAGAAGCAACCGGTGTTTTCAGGGATAAAGACAAAACAATGGCTCATGTTAAGGCTGGTGCAAAAAGAGTAATTATTACAGCTCCGGCTAAAAATGAAGATATAACCATTGTTATGGGTGTCAATGACCATCAATTTGATCCGTCAAAACATGTTATTCTTTCCAACGCCTCCTGTACTACAAACTGTCTTGCTCCTCTGGCAAAGGTTCTTAATGATAAGTTTACAATTGTTAAGGGGCTGGTTACAACTGTACATTCCTATACAAATGACCAGGTTGTTCTTGATGCGCCTCATTCCGATTTGCGAAGAGCAAGAGCTGCTGCAGTATCCATGATCCCGACAACAACAGGAGCAGCAAAGGCTGTAGCTCTTGTAATTCCGGAGCTTAAGGGTAAGCTGGACGGCGGCGCTATAAGGGTTCCCACTCCTGATGTTTCAATTGTAGACCTTGTCTGTGAAGTGGGGAGAGATGTTACAGAAGAAGAAGTCAAAATGGCTGTAAAAGAGGCAGCAGAAGGCCCGATGAAAGGAATTCTCCAGTATTGTGAAGAGGAACTTGTTTCTGCTGATTTTGTGGGGAATAGCAATTCATCAATTTTTGATGCTTCTTTGACCAAGGTTACAGGCGGGAACCTTGTGAAAGTATTGAGCTGGTATGACAATGAATGGGCCTATTCATTAAGATGTGTTGATCTGGCCATTAAAATCGCAGTATAAGTATCTTCCAGGATTTTACGCGAAAAATTTAATCAAAATAAAAGCCTCCCCTTTTCAAAGGGGAGGTTAAAAAACAGCAGGTCTTCTGTTGTAATCTGCCTGAAAAATTAAAAATAAATTAAAAAAACCGGAGAATAATAATGAAACGCAGAGAAATTTTTGCAGGAAACTGGAAAATGTATAAAAATTACCAGGAAGCAATAGATCTTGCAGGTGCTGTTGTTAATGGTATAAATAAAAAAGAGGGGAGGGAGTATGTTATTTTCCCTCCATCGCCATATCTGAGGGATGTATCAAGGATCTGCGGGAATCTGGCTTTTGCCGGAGCGCAGAATATGTATTTTGAAAAGGAAGGGGCATTTACAGGTGAAATATCGCCGGGAATGGTTAAAGACTGCGGATGCAGATATATACTTATAGGCCATTCCGAGAGAAGACATGTTTTCGGTGAAAGTGATGGGGATGTAAATAAAAAGATAAAGGCTGCTTTTGATGCGGGTCTGGAGCCTGTTTTATGTGTGGGCGAACTTCTTGCTGAAAGAGAAACCGGAGAAACAGAAAAGGTGCTGGAGAGGCAGATTGATGGCGCTTTTGACGGTATAGATAAATCTCTCATGGAAAAGGTTGTAATCGCTTATGAACCTGTCTGGGCAATTGGTACAGGTAAGGTTGCAACACCGGAAATGGCTGAGGAAGCCCATGTTCTGATCAGAAAACTGGTTAAAACTATTTATGGAAGTGAAATTTCAGAAATGATTCCTGTAATATATGGCGGATCTGTTAAGCCGGATAATATTGAGGGTCTTTATAAAATGCCTGATATTGATGGAGTTCTTGTGGGAGGCGCAAGCCTTGAAAAGGAAAGTTTTCTTGCAATAATTAATATATGAATAAAATATAAGCAATTATTCCTGAAAAGGATTTTTCGATAAATAGTGAATATTCTGCCGGTGTGCAGGTTATTGGAGTATTTTCCCTGTAATAAAAGTTAAGGAATTAACATTTAGAAACAATACATTTCTTGACATGATTTTCAGGATTGTTAAAGCTGACATTATAGTCTGACTGCGGGCTTTGCCGGTCCGGATAAGACTCTAATTCAGATGAATTATTTTTATTATAATATTCAAATAAATCAGAAGAGGAAATAATGGGCTTATTAATATCTGTTTTGTCTGTGCTTTTTGTAATAGTGTGTCTCCTGTTAATTGTAGTAATCCTGCTTCAGTCCGATAAAAGTGCGGGTATGGGTATACTCGGCGGAGCCGGCCAATCTACTTTCGGCTCATCAACAGCTGATATTATAACCAAGGTTACCACTGCAATGGTTGTTTTTTTTATGGCAGGTTCTCTCGGCCTTGCTGTTCTTGAGTCTAAAAGGTCCTCTTCACTTAAAGATAGAATACTTAATGTGGAAACAATGGAAAAAGGAGTAATTGAAGAGGCCGGGGAACAGGAGAAACCGCAGGATACACAGAAATAAGGTTTATAATCTCTCTTCTTTGAAATTATTCTGATATTAAGCTATAAACCGGGACTTCTTCTCCCGAGGAGTATGATATGTCTAATAAAGATTTTATTTTTACCTCTGAATCT
>CAYYKZ010000111.1:0-1177 GCA_964468455.1 uncultured Leptospirales bacterium
CAGGGAGCAACTGCTGAATTTAACAGTTAAAGACATAACTCCTCCGGATTTAGTTGAAAGTGGCAGAGATTTGATCAGTGAAATAAGGCGGAATAAAAAAATTTTATTTGAATCAATGCATTTAAGAAAAGACGGATCCGTTTTCCCTGTTGAGGTGAGCGCATATTGCTATAATGAGGGGGAGGTTGAATTTATTCTTTCACATTGCAGAGATATTTCTGAAAGAAAGGAATTTGAAAAATCTCTTGCAGGAAGTAATGAAAAATTTCTTAAATTTTTCATGGAAAATCCTGCAGGAATGTTAATAACCAGTCTTAATGATTTTAGAATAATTGATGTAAATGAAAGTATGACAGAATTATCCGGATACAGCAGGGAAGAGTTTATTGGAAATAATGCGGTGCTGATGAATTTATGGGTTAATCAGAAAGATCGTAACCGGATTATTAAAATGATATCAGAAACCGGCCGGGTAAGAAATTTCGAATGTATGTTCCGGCTAAAAAATGGTGAATTAAGGTGGGGCAGTTATGGATCAAATATCATTGATATTAACGGAGCAAAGAGTCTTCTGGTTGTGATTGATGATATAACTGACAGAAAAGAGGCTGAAGACAAAATACAGATTCTCTTAAAGGAAACCCATCACAGGGTAAAAAATAATATGAACACAGTTTACGGCCTGCTTTATATGCAGGCTGACGAACTGGTAAATCATGAAAGCAGAGGCATTATAAAAGACGCTGCAAGGCGGGTTCAGAATATGATGCTGCTTTATGATAAACTGTATCAGTCTATAACTATTGATGAATTAAATATCAAGGATTATATTCCTCCGCTGATTGATGAAATTGCCGGAATTTTTGACCCACGGGTACCGGTTAAAAGAGATATTAATGTTGAAGAAATTGTTTTAAATTCTAAAACAATTTCTGCCCTTGGAATTATAGTAAATGAGCTTATTACAAATTCAATGAAATATGCCTTTGATAATGTGAGTGAAGGTTTAATTCATCTTGAAGTGACTCGAAAGAATAATGAAGTTACATTTCTTTATTACGATAACGGTCCGGGCCTTCCTGAATCGTTTAATTTTGAGAATTCCCCGGGTTTTGGTATGCAGTTATTAAAAATGATGGTTCAGCAGATAAAAGGAACTATTAAAATTGAAAAGGGG
>CAYYKZ010000111.1:1277-6068 GCA_964468455.1 uncultured Leptospirales bacterium
ATTTTTGGGAATAAAATAAATCCAGTGCAAACTGTCCTCCAACTCTCTAATACCTATTTCTTTTTAACGGACAATGAAATCGGCTGAGCCCCCGGCGGAATGAATTTATCATTAAGCACGTCAGTTTAATCGGCTGGGGGCCGGAAGAATGAAACAAGGTAATAGTACACCAGCTCAGCGTATCAGTTTTTTATCCCCAGCATATAATAAATATTATCCATGCAGTTTCTTAAAGGTTTGCCGTTTTTGCGGATTCTTGAAAGCATTATTCCCCCCTCCATTGATGATACAATATGTTCTGCAAGTGATTTGGCTGCCAGTGGCGTATTTATTTCACCTTTTGAAACAGCATCTGATATAAGTTTATCCATAAGGTCTATCCATTGCTGAAGTGCCGATCCCGCGATTGATGAAATCCTGGGGTTGGATTCAGATAGTTCGAGAATTATATTCCCGAATATACAGCCTCCGGTGAAATTGCGTTTTAAATGGAATCTGTATGCAGCTTCAAGGATACTTTCAATATTTTTAAGAGGTGAATCAAATGTAACAGCTCTGTTAAGATAGGAGAAATAATCATCCCTTGCCCTTTCAAGAACCTGTATAACCAGTTCCTCTTTACTGGAAAAATGAAAGTAGAGATTTCCCTTTTTTACGCCAGTTGCTTTAATAATATCATCCATTGACGTGCCTGTATAGCCGCCTGTATTAATAAGAGATATTGTTGATTCTATAACACGATTTCTGGTTTCTTCACTTCTTGTCTGCATTTGTTCCAGCCTCTACTGACCAATCGGTACATAAAAGAAGAGTTTTTGTCAATATTTTATTTTGAAATCAAAAAATCCAGGATGTATTTTCTATAAATTGCGGGTAATTAAATCTGTTTTTGTGTGAAGCATTGCAGAGAGCGGTTCTGCTCCCGATTTATAATCAGTTATATTATAGAATAGATTCAGTGCAGAATTGTTTCATTATATATTCATGTGCAGATGATAATATGCATAAATTTATTATTCAATAAAGGATTAGTCGTCAAAATAGATAATACCGGATGTTTTCTTTATCTTTTTTTCTATTTCAGCGGTTTTGGTTTTTATATTCGAGAATTCATTTACTATTTCCTTCGTTTTTATTCTTTTAAGCAGTACAATATCTGTATCTGTATGATAGTAAATCCTTCTGGAATCTTTACCTCCGAAATTATAATTTTTGATTGGAATATTTTCTGTAATAAGAAAGTTAACAACAGATTCAACATTTTTCATACCCATACTGAAATCCGGCGAAATTGCTGATAAAATGGATGCGCCCCCGAATATTTTTGCAGTGAGACTGTATCTGTCAGCGCCAAGCCGCATCATCTGGTTTATAAGGAGTTCCATTGCATTCATTGCGTATCGGGATTCGAGTTTGCACGGTTTTGATGATGATTTAACGTCTCCAGGCATAAGTATATGATTCATCCCGCCGATTTTTGTGGTTTTGTCATAAAGGCAAACAGCAACACATGGGCCAAGTACAGTGCTTATCACTGCCGGTTCTCGGCTGGAATAATACTCTCCAATGTGAATGTTTACATAGTTTTTATCTGATAATAATGTTTCTGTCATAATCTGCCCTTTGATAAAATAATAATAGTTCTTAATAAAGAGTCAAGTAATAAGCTGTAAATAGAGGTGAACAATTATGTGATTTTGATATGCGCTTTAGTGTTAGCAAATAGAGCTTTAATGTGGCAGAGTGTTATAACATTTATAACGCATTAGTGTTATAGTAAAATAACACTAATGAAGTCTGCAAAAAAGAGTAAGTGTTATTGATTTTGACGTAATATAACGTATATTGTTTTTTTAAGGCATAAATATTTATCGGATTAGTCCAGGAATTAAATTTTTATTACCTTTCCGGCATTGGTTAAGGAAACTATATACTTTATATAAAAAAGGAAAAGATATGGCAGCTCTTGAAAAAACTAAAGGCAGGGATTCCAGGCAGGGCGTATCAGCTGTGAGGCAGTATGTTACATTTTCCATTGGTGAAGAACTTTTTGGCATTGATGTGATAAAGGCTCAGGAGGTGCTGAACCTGTCATCTGTAACAAAGGTGCCTAACACTATGCCTTTTATGAAGGGGGTAATTGACCTTCGGGGTAAAATTGTTCCTTTAATTGATATGAGAATAAAGTTCGGCATACCTGAAAGGCCCTATGATAAAAATACAGTTATTATTATTGCAGAGATAAGGGGACTTTTATGCGGACTCATTGTTGATTCAGTGAGTGATGTTATCAGTATGACCCTTGAAGATATACAGAATACTCCTCATTTTGCCGCTGAAATTCAAAGGGATGCTGTTGCAGGTATTGGAAGGTTAAAGGAACAGCTTGTGATTGTCCTTACTGCGGATAAAATTTTAACTGCAGAGGAAGTTAAGGTTATAGGGGACATATAAATAATGGCATTTACATATTTTTTCAGAGATATGCAGGCACTTGAGATGATACGGGATTATGCAGTCCCGGAATTAAGGACTAAGAGGCATATAAAGATATGGGATGCAGGCTGCGCCATGGGGCCGGAGCCCTATTCTCTGGCAATCATTTTAAGAGAAAACATGGGAAAGATGATATTCCGGAATGTCAGTATAGTGGCAACAGACATAGACGGGAGCAATCTTTTTAAAGAGATAATTGAAAAAGGGGAGTATCCCAGGGAGCAGCTGGACAGGATTCCCAGGGATATTTTTTACAGATATTTTGAGGCATCAGGGGAGCCGGATGTGTACAGGATTTCAGAAGAGCTGAGAAGGTGTGTTAATTTTATGAAGCATGACCTTTTAAGCCTTAAGCCTGTTGAAAAAGATTTCAGCCTTATTATGTGCAAAAATGTTCTTCTCCATTTCTCATACGAGGAGAGGGTTGCTGTGATTAAGATGTTTCATGAAAATCTGGTGCCCGGCGGATATTTTATTTCAGAACAGACCCAGAAAATGCCGCAGGAACTAGCAGGCTTATTTGAACAGGTTGTGCCCAATGCGCAGATTTTTAAAAAGTTATCTTGAGATGAAAGGATTTGAAGATCAGAAATTTAACTGAAAATAGTAAGGTATACACCTCCAACGTGTATCTGGTAACAGGAACATGGAATGCTATTAAGGATATAAATGCACTTGTTGATGTGGGGAGGGATCTTTCAATACTTGAATTGATACTTGAAGCTTCAACAGGTGTGGGTAAAAAGCCTGTTGAAAAAGTGGTTCTTACACATAATCATTATGATCACAGCTCCATGCTGGACAATGTAAAAAAAGTTTTTAATCCAAAGGTTTATGCCTGGTCAAAGTCTCTTAAGGGTGTGGATCGTATTCTTAAACATGGTGAAACCATTAAACTGGGGGACAGGCTTTTTGAAGTTATATATACACCGGGACACAGTAATGATTCAATCTGCTTATACTGCCATGAGGATGGTGTTCTTTTTTCCGGTGACGCGCCTGTGATAATAAGGTCACAGGAAGGGGTTTATGAAGAGGGGTTTATAAGAGCAATGGAGAGAATCTGCAGAATGAATGTGAATGCAATTTATTTCGGCCATGGTGAACCTATGCTTGAAGGGTGCAACCGGGCTTTGCGCAGATCCCTTGATAATATAAGAGCAGGAATGTCGAAGAAAGATATTCCTCACGGTATGTAACAGGACTATGTTGGAATTGCCCCCCAACCCTCCGGAGGGGGCTTAGTGATTGTTTTATTGAACTTTTAACTTGTTAAAAGAGTTTAAAAGTCTCCGGGGGATTTAGGGGGTTAAAACATAATGACTTGCCCCCTTTGAGGGTGCGGGGGCCGGATAGAATGGGGGCAAGGTGAACCGGTCTTAATTTTTTGGAACTAATTATTTGATAAATATAAGAGTTATTTCAGGAGGGTGTAATGTTTAAGAATATGAAGCTGGGCGTAAAGGTCCTTTCGGGATTTATTGCTTTAACAGTGATTGCTGCAGCATTAGGGATTATCGGTACTGTTAATATAAGGAATATTGATGATGCTGATACTTTTTTATATCAGAAGATAACCTTGCCGATCGAATATGTCGGTCTGATAACAACTAATTTTAACAGAATAAGGGTTAATGTTGTTAATACTGCAAGGACAAATAATCAGCAGCAGCTTGAGGCATATAAGAAGTCAATAATGGGTTATGATAAAGTCATTAAAGAGTATTTTGAACATTATAGAGAAACATATATTGATGAAAATGATAAAAAGATTTTTGAAGCTTTTATAGAAACCTATAATAAATATATGAGTTTATATGATAAAGCTTTTAACCTTGCAATTTCAGGGAATCTGGATGAAGTTTTGGTTATGGTTAACGGTGAAATGAAAGATGTAGGTTTTGACCTGAACAAACAGGGCGTTGAGCTAATGGATTTAAATGTGAAAGCCGGGAAAGAAACTGCTGATAATAATACTGCAATGGCAAATGCTGCTATTATGCTTATGTATATGCTTATTGGAGCAGCTGTGGCAATTGCAGCTATTCTGACTATTTTTATAATGAAAAATATTGCTACTATAATTAACGGCATGATGACAGAGGTGAGAAAGGTTACTGATGATGCCTTAAACGGGAAACTGGACTCTCGAGCTAATACAGATGCTATAAACTTTGAATTTCGTGCCATTGGTGAAGGGATGAACAATATTCTTGATGCTGTAATAGGCCCTCTTAATGTTGCAGCTGAGTATATAGACAGAATATCAAAAGGCGACATCCCTCAGAAAATAAC
>CAYYKZ010000111.1:6168-7316 GCA_964468455.1 uncultured Leptospirales bacterium
GAGAGATCAGCGCAGGATAAGCTGATGCAGGCCCTTAAAAAGATGGTGGATGATTTAACAAAATTTGCCATAGAAGTTCAGACTGCTGCAAACCAGGTAGCCACAGGGAGCGGTGAAATGAGTTCATCCGCAGAAGAGATGGCATCGAGCGCAAATGAACAGTCTGCAAGTGTTGAGGAAGTCTCCAGTTCAATGGAAGAGATGAACAGTTCCGTTGTACAGAATGCTGATAATGCAAAACAGACAGCAGTTATTTCAAACAAGGCTGCTAAAGACGCCCAGGAAGGGGGAAGAGCAGTTGAAGAAACAGTTAAGGCAATGAAGAGTATAGCTGAAAAAATTGCTGTTATAGAAGACATTGCAGCTCAAACTAATATGCTTGCCCTGAATGCAGCTATTGAAGCAGCCAGAGCAGGGGATCATGGTAAAGGTTTTGCTGTTGTTGCCGGTGAGGTAAGAAATCTGGCTGAACGAAGCGGTGACGCTGCAAGGGAAATAAATAATCTTTCTGTTGATAGTGTAGAAGTTGCGGAAAGAGCGGGCAGTTTAATTGAGGAAATAGTGCCTCAGATTCAGAAAACAGCTGAACTTGTACAGGAGATAAATGCATCCAGTTCTGAACAGGCAAATGGAATAACACAGGTTACACAGGCAATTGAGCAGCTTGATAAAGGTATACAGCAGAGTGCCGCAGCAACTGAAGAAATGGCGTCCACAACTGAGGAGCTTCTTGGCCAGGCTGAACAGCTCCAGAGATCAGCAGCATTTTTTAAAGTAAAGCAGAGTGATGACCATGGAGCGGGTGTTTTTAAGGCAGGCGCACCTAAAAAGCCTGTTAAAGCTAATGAAACAACTGCAGGCAGCAGCACTGTTAAGCAGAGTCAGGGATCTAATGATTTTTCAGGAATAAAAAAGAAGTTCGGCAATGATGATGATTCTGAACTGGGCGGTGTTGATATAGACCTGAATTCAGATGACGGGTTTGAAAGATATTAGGATAAACAGATGATTTTTTGTAAAAAATAATTCAGGGAGGCCTGTATCTGGTGTATTGGCCCCCCAAACCCCCCGGAGGGGGGCTTAAAGGCAATATTGTTGAACTTGTAATTTTTTAAAAGAGTTTAAAAGTCCCCCTCCGGGGCGCCCTG
>CAYYKZ010000111.1:7326-8097 GCA_964468455.1 uncultured Leptospirales bacterium
GGTAGATTTAGGGGGCTTAGCTTAATGACATTGCCCCCTTTGAGCGCCCTGAGTAAAGCGAAGAAGTACTCCCGGGGTAGACAGGGGGAAATGCTGAGAAGTGTATTGTTGGAGAGCTGCTTCCGGGATTTAAGAAGAAAAAATTTTGGTAAGGATGTAAGCGGGAATGTCACAAAGGGCAGATGTAAAATTAAATGAAGCTGATCCTCCCATGGTAGGCGTTTATACTATGTCTGATGATGAATTCAGTTTATTCAGTAATCTTATTTATTCCCAGCTGGGCATAAAAATGCCCCCATCAAAAAAACTAATGCTCACATCCAGGCTTAACAAAAGACTTAAGGCGCTGGGTTACAGGTCTTATAAAGATTATTACGATTTTATTATGACTGAAAGCGGCACATCCTGTGAATTTAACAGAATGATAGAAGCTGTTACAACTAACAAAACCGATTTTTTCAGGGAATCTGCTCATTTTGATCTTTTAATGAGAACTATACTCCCGGAGCTTAAAGAGGGTGACAGCTATAAGAAAAAGGGGATACTTAAGGCGTGGAGTGCAGGCTGCTCAACAGGTGAGGAAGCCTATACTTTGGCTATGGTGATGTCTGAATTTTTTTCAGGCAGAAACAGGGAATTTTCCATTTTTGCTACTGATATATCCATTAAAGTGCTTAAGACCGGTATGAATGCCATTTATAAAGAGGAGACTATAGGGCCTGTTTCACCGGAGATGCGGAAAAAGTATTTATTACGCGGAACAGGTGATAA
>CAYYKZ010000112.1:0-8040 GCA_964468455.1 uncultured Leptospirales bacterium
GACTAGCAGCGTTCACTATCCATCATCTTCACCCGATGAAAACGATTTTTACCCGCTAACAGACTGCTTCATTATCAACCGGAATAATGTATATAATTGTAATTTAAGTCAATAATAAAATACCGGGGGTAGAGGAGCGAGGGGCGGAGGCAATTAACTTTCATTAATCGCCTCCATAGTGGTTGTGCTGCACGGCGAAGTGCTATCCCCTCTTTAGCTTTGTTGTGACGAATATAAACATAAACATTATGGAATTCATAATGACAATAGTTGCCCCTGAAGGGGCATTAATTAAAAATGAAATAATAATACCGGAGAAAACGCAAAACACTGAAGTAAACGATGCAATTATAATAGTCTGCCTGAAACCCCTCTCAAACTGCAGCGCGGTTACCACTGGAAATATTATCATGCTTGATATAAGCATGGCACCTACAATTCTTATCCCTACTGCTATTGTAACAGCTGTAAGAATAACAACCATATTGTTTATAATACCGCTTTTAATACCGGCTATTGCAGCAAAATCTTCATCAAATGTGACTGAAAAAATATCATGATAATATAAAATAACCGCTCCGGTCACAAGTATAGAAAGTCCTATTGAGATGTAAAGATCGTAAATATCGATAACAAGAATATTTCCGAAAAGATAGCTGAAAAGGTCAATGTTAAATCCCTGCCCTTTACTTGCCAGGAAAACCCCTATTGCCACAGCAGAAGCTGACACAAGCCCGATTGCAGCATCACCATCGATCTTCGCCTTCTCCTTAAGCCGCAGTATAAGAAGTGATGCAACAACAACCAGCGGTATTGTGAAAAAGAGAGGTGAAGCCCCCAGAACCAGAGAAATCGCTACAGAACCGAAAGATACATGGGCAAGGCCGTCACCTATGAGAGATAACTTTTTCAGAACCAGAAAAATTCCCAGGAAAGAACAGGACACTGCAATAAAGGAACCTACAATAAGTGCCCTGGTAATAAAGTCATAGCGGAAAGCCTCTGCCAGAAGCATCATCAGATTATCCACGGGAATGCCTCCAGCAGAAGTTGTGCTGGGCCTCATAGCCGAAATATGCGGTCATTGCTTTAGATTGACAAAACTGTTCATAGTCACCAAAAAAAACAACCTTCCTGTCAAGATAAAGCATTTTGTTAGTATGCTTCCCGATAGATCCGATATCATGAGAAACAAAAAGTATTGTTATCTTTTCATTTTCATTCAGTTCAGAAAGGATACGGAAAAGGTCATCCCTTATCATTGGATCAAGAGCACTGGCCGGCTCATCAAGAATAAGCATTCCCGGTTTATTTACCAGAGCCCTGGCCAGAAGCATCCGCTGATACTGTCCTCCGGATAAATGGCCAACCTTTTTTTTCTGTAGATTATCTATATGCAGACTTTTAAGAACCTCATTTACACGATCCCTATCCTGAGAGTTGAGATATTTAATACCTTTTTTATGTACTATCAGCCCTGTGGAAACAATCTCCCTTACTGTGGCAGGGAAATTTGTGTCACTCCCATCCTGTTTCTGCTTTACATAGCCCACATTTTCCCTTCTAAGTGAGGGAGTACAAAAAGATATCTCCCCTTCAGAAACCGGAATAAGTCCCAGAAGGGATTTCAGTAATGTTGTTTTCCCTGAACCGTTGGGCCCTACAACACCTATATAATCCCCCTGTTCAACGGAAAAGTTGACATTCTCAAGAACTGTTTCATTCCCATATTTAACGTGAAGATCTTTTATTTCCAGGACAGTCGTCATTCAGTATACTCCAGCCCCTTTTTAAGGGATTCAAGATTTTTTCTCATTATTGAGATGTATGTAGCACCCGACTGGTAATCTTTTTTTGAAATATTGTGGACACCATGTAAAAGCATCATTTCAACGCCGGTCTGTTCCGAGATAACCCGTGCAACCCTGGGGTCTATGAGCTCCTCATAATAGATAACCCCTATTCCGGTTTTTTCTATAACCTTTATAAGTTCAGCTATTTTGCCCGGAGAGGGTTCAGCATCCGGAGAAAATCCTGAATATGGTGAAATATAGTCAAGGCCGTATCTGTTTGAAAAATATCGAAATGCGTAATGGCCTCCGAATATTATCATTTTATGTTTTGCCTTTTTAAACATCTCAGTGAAATCCCGGTGAAGGGCCAGAACCTCTTTTTTAAATTTCTCAGCATTGTTTTCATAATATAGCCTGTTATCAGGATCACAATTAATAAGCCCTTCAAGAATATTATCAATCATGGAAAGAGCATTAATAGGATCAAGCCAGATATGGGGATCCTTCCCTCCGTGATGATGGTGATCCTCCTCTGAATGATCTCCATCATGGTGCCCGTCATTTTCAGCTTCATGGATCTGAAGAAGCTTTATACCCTTCCCTGCATCCACTACAGTTAGATTTTCATTTTTTATACCCTTAATAATCCTCTCTGCCCAGGGCTCCATAAATCTGCCTGTGTAAATAAAAAGGCGGGCCTTTGATATATCTGCTATATCACGGGGGGTTGGTTCAAAAGAATGAGCCTCCACTCCGGGGTTCAGGAGAAGCTTTAAATTAATTTTTTCACCGCCAATCTGTCTTGCAAAATCATACTGCGGGAAAAGGGTAGTAATAACCAGGGGCCTGGGGTCATTCTCCGGTTTTTTGCAGCCTGAATTTATCATTACAGAAACTGTTATTATCAAAATTAATAATACTGTTTTTCTCATAAATTACCCCCATAATTATTTCTGACTCATTTCCGCCTTACAATCACTGCATATACCTGTTAAATATAAAGTATGATCATAAACTGTATGATCAGTATCCTTTTCAAAATTACTTATGGAATCTTTAAGTTTGCATGCTCCGAAAACCGAGAATCGATGACAGTTTTCACAATGGAAATAATGATTATGGTCCCTGCTCTTTTCAGTATAGAACCGTACGGTACCCTGTGACTTACACAGAATTGTAAATCCCTCTGCCAGATCATGCTCCTCAAGAAATTTAAGTGCCCTGTAAACTGTTGCCAGATTTATCCGTTCCTTCACTTTTTCATGAATTGATGCAGCATTAACAGGTACCGGGGATTTCCTGATTATGCTTAAAATCTCCTCTCTGTGAATGGTAAGATTTGATGTCATCTGCATCCCCTCAGCTGTGCGAATCATTCGCATTTAAAATAATCGGAGATTACCTTAAAGTCAATTGATAATTGAATTTTTTTATAAAAAAAATGAAGTATCTTTTCTCTACTCCTCTATATATCTGAAGTCATACTGATCCGTAATATCCTTTAATCCCTTAAGATTCTGCTTTGCCAGTTCAACATAAACTTTTTTTGCCAGGGTCCATTCTGCGCGGTTTTTCTCCTCAACATCTTTTATTTCAGAGGCCGGAACCCCGCCATATATTTTACCCGGAGGAATCTGCTGATTCCTTTTCACAAGTGACTGTTCACCTATTATTGACCATTCACCCACCACGGAAAAATCTGTAACAGTGGAATTCATGCCTATAACCGCGTAATCCCCGATCTTAGTATTATGAAGCATTGCCTTATGCCCTATAGTAACATGACACCCTATTTCAGTTTTATCTCCAGGCCTGGCGTGTATCATGGCGTCCTCTTCAACTGCAGAGCCCTCACCAATAATTATTGTGCCATAATCACCCCTGAGTATGGCTCCATAGCCTATATAGCAGTTGTCAGCAATACGCACATCACCTATTATTTCTGCTGTGGGTGCTACCCATGTATTTTTCCCGAATACTGGCTTTCTCCCGTTTATTTCAAATACAGGCATACTCTCTCCCCCTTTATTCTGATTATTATGCAGATAATGAGTAGCATACCCTTTAAGGTCAAGTATCAAAAATTTATGATTCAGCTGACCCACAGGCGCAGAAATTTTCAGGGATATTGCATGTACTGCAGATAGAAAAACCGAAAATCCTGTCTGTATGCTTAACATACCAGCCTGCAAACTGAACCTGGATAATATATGCTGCAGAAATCACCAGCGCAATATCTGCGCCCTCTTTGCCGAAAGTAATCATCGCAATTGCCAGAGCAATTGACAGATTCCGCATAACAGTGCCGTAGACAAGTGCTATAGCGTCCCCCCTGTCAAAGAAAAGCTTTCCCGCAGCTGTGCTTATTAAAAAATTTACTGCATATAGAAGCACCACAGGGACCAGTATATTAAGAAGCTGCTGAGGATTCCCCAGAATGCTTTCTGCTTTAAGTGCCATTGCAACAAAAACTATCCCCAATACCCCCAGTGTTGAAAGAGGCGGGAACCTGTGCTTAATTCTTTTATTATAATGCTCTGCACCATAGTATTTTAGAAAAATCTGTTTCGTTGCAAATCCGAGAACCATTGGAAGAAAAACGATGAGGGCAATCTGCCTGAATATCTGAAGAAGCGGTATTTGAATGACAGTACCCATAAGCCATTTGCCATAGAGCGGTGTTAAAAGTGAACCTGCGATAAGGCCGATTACTGTCATCTTTACTGCAGCATTAATATTTCCCCTGGCAAAGCCTGTCCATGAAATTGTCATTCCGCTTGTCGGCAGAAGCGCTGCAAGGAGCAGGCCGAATGCCGCCATGGGGCTATCAGGGAAAAAGAACCTCCCTGCAGCAAATGCAAAAAAAGGAATTATTCCGAAATTAATGATCTGCGCTGCTCCCTGAAGCTTTAAATCACCGCCTGAAAAAACTTTTTTAATTTCCAGATTAAC
This sequence comes from uncultured Leptospirales bacterium, assembly GCA_964468455.1. GTDB lineage: Bacteria > Spirochaetota > UBA4802 > UBA4802 > UBA5550 > JBBAGC01. The sequence goes on from CAYYKZ010000112.1 coordinate 4,746, forward strand.
CATCATCGGATAAACCATTAAAAATGTAAGGGGTACAATTAAATTCTTTAAAGCTTCAGGATTAAACAGATTGCCTGAAACAATACCTGCCAGCATTGCTGCAGGTATTGCCAGAGTTAAATTTTTCTGAATTACCGAAAATAAAGTCCACATAATATAACTCCAATTGAGAAATAAAGATTTTAATTAAAATCTAAAGTACTTGACTTTCTGTCAAGAATTTTAATTACTGTTAACGCTTTTCCAGGAAAAATTTCATTTTTTTTTATTTGACGAAATATAGTAAAAGCAGCGACAATGAAAATCATTTTCATTAAATTAACAGTTACACCAATAAGGAGCGGAATATGCAGGAAAGAAAAAAAATTATAGTAATTGGCGGATCAGCCGCAGGGCCCAAGGCAGCGGCAAAAGCGCGCCGCCTTGATGAAAATGCGGAAATCACAATAATTCAGAAGGGCCCGGACCTTTCAATGGCTTCATGCGGGTACCCGTATTATGTGGGGGGATTTTTTGATGACCGCAATATGCTTATATGCACACCCACCGGGGTTGTGAGGGACCCGAAATTTTACCTCAATGCAAAGGGTATTGTAGCAAAAACCGAAACCGAAGCTGTGAAAATAGACAAAGCAAATAAAACTGTTACTGTAAAAAATATTAGAACAGGTGAAGAGGAGAATCTTCTGTATGACCGCCTTATTATAGCAGCAGGTGCTGTACCGAAAAAGCCCCCGATCCCCGGAGCTGACCTTGACGGAATATCCACACTCCAGTCCATGCAGGATGCTGATTATCTTAGAAAAATAAGAGATGAGAAAAAAATAACCAAGGCAGTTGTAATAGGCGGCGGACTTATAGGAATTGAAACCTGCGAGGCTCTTCAGCTTGCCGGTATTGAGATAACAGTAATTGAAATGCTTCCGCAGCTTTTAACATTCCTTGACTGGGACCTGGCAAAAATTGTGGAAAATCATGTCCGCAGCAAAGGGGCAAATGTTATTACAGACAACGGAATTTCCGAGTTTCTGGGAGAAAAGGGGAAACTTACAGGGGTTAAGCTGAATAACGGCACAGAGCTTCCATGTGAGCTTGCTGTTGTTTCAATAGGAGTTAATCCCAATGTAAAGATTGCTAAAGAAGCAGGCCTGGAAATCGGAGCTACAGGGGGAATACTTGTAAATGAATTTATGCAGACATCTGACCCTGATATTTATGCAGCCGGCGACTGTACTGAATCCCTCAACCTGATTACAAATACAAAGGTACATGCTCCTTATGGCGACCTGGCAAATCTTCAGGGACGTGTTGCAGGAGAAAACGCAATTACAGGTAACAATGTTACATTCCCCGGAACAATCCAGACCGGTATATGCAAGGTATTTGACTTTGCTGCAGGTTCAACCGGACTCTCAGAAAAAGCCGCTAAAGCCTGTGGTTTTACAGATATTGAAACTGTTGTTAATGCCAGCCCTGACAAACCGGGATTTATGGAAGGGCTTGTGCTTGTTACAAGGCTTGTTGTTGATAAAAAAAGCAATAAAATTCTGGGAGCCCAGTGTGTGGGGCCTGGTGATGTGAGCAAACAGCTTGCCATTTGGGCAGTAGCTATTAAAGGGGGACTTACAGTAGAAGATATGGTGAATGCCGACCTTCCTTATGCGCCTCCCTTTTCTCTGGCAATTGACCACTCTATTGCCGCAGCCCACATTATGCAGAACAAACTTAAGGGGAGAATGAAAGGCATATCCTGCGCAGATGTTAAGCAAAAACTGGATGCAGGAGAAAAACCCTTTATTATAGATGCAAGAGGGCCGGATGAATATGAAGAAATCCGCCTGGGCATAGGTGAGCGCCTTATTCCTCTTGGTGCACTCCGTAACAGGCTGGATGAAATTCCGGCAGATAAAAATGCGGAAATTATATGCTTCTGCAAAATATCCCTCCGCGGGTATGAAGCAGCCCGGATTCTTGAAGGTAGGGGCTGGACCAATGTTAAGGTTATGGAAGGGGGAATTGCAGCCTGGCCATTCCCCAGAGAAAAATAAAATTACTTAAACAATTTGTTACCTTCCTAAGGAGAGGCCGTATTTTACGGTCTCTCCTTTTTTTCGATATATGCTGAAATAATATTTGCACTGCATCCTCTTTTAAACTCTCTATTGAAAATTATCAGTTAATATATTATACTCTAAAAAGGAGATATCAATGACTCATAAGTTTAACCCGGCAGGAATGCATAAACTTGACAACCCTGAAAGAAGAGAAATCCTTCCCCCTGAAAAGATCCTTTCTTTAACAGGGCTTAAAAAGGGAGATACTTTCCTTGATATAGGTGCAGGGACAGGATACTTTGCCATACCTGCTGCGGACATTACGGGAAAAACCGGCAGAGTAATAGCTGCAGACATTTCTCCTGAAATGCTTGATGAGCTTAAATCAAGGTATAAAAGCGACAGAGGAAATATTGAATTTCTGCTGAGCAGGGAGGAAGGGCTTGATCTTGAAACAGGGATTGCAGATATGGCATTTACGGCTTTTATTCTTCATGAAATCAATGATATTAAAAGCTATCTTATAGAGATTCACAGGGTTTTAAAACCTGACGGAAAATTTGCGATTGTTGAATGGGAGAAGAAGGAGATGCCCAAGGGGCCTCCGGTACATGAAAGAATAGACAGTGATGATGCAGTAAGAATAATAACAGAACAGGGGTTTTCATTAATCAGAAGTGAGCAATTAAATCAGTTCAATTACTTTCTGCTTTTTGATAGAAAATAACAGTTAACATTCAGGAGATAAAATATGAAAAATACATTAAAAGCCGGTGCTCTTTATTTTGCAATAGTATTTGGTGCCGGGTTTGTACTGGGCCCTTTGCGGGTTTTTTTTCTTGTGCCTGAAGTTGGAACAAGAATTGCTGAATTAATAGAAATGCCAGTTATGCTTGCAGTCATTTATTTTTCAGCCCGGCTGGTTACAGACCGTTTCGAACTGCCTGTAAAAAGCTTCTCAAGAATTATTACAGGAATTTCCGCGCTTATACTTATGCTCCTTGCGGAATTCTCTGTTGTCCTTAAAATTCAGGGCCTTACAATAAGCGATTACCTTTCAGAAAGAGATCCTGTATCAGGTACAGTATACTATGTGATGCTCGTAGTTTTTGCAGCAATGCCCTTTCTTTTAAAGAATAAATCAGATGAAAATCCGGATGATAAAATTATTAAAAAATGAATGTATCATTTTTTTATTTAAAGCTTGAAAGTTTTTTTCAGCTGTAATATATTACTGCATG
>CAYYKZ010000113.1:0-8014 GCA_964468455.1 uncultured Leptospirales bacterium
TTCAAGAATAAGATTCCTCTCAGCATAGATATATTCTCTCTGCGAGTTCATAACATCATCATATTCAAGAAGATGCTTTCTTATCTCAAAGTTTCTGCCTTCAACTCTTTTCTGTGCGCTTGCAATGGCCTTTGATACCATTGGACTTTCAATTTCCTGTCCCTCTTCCATTCCAAGCCTGTCCATAACTCTTCCGATCCTTTCAGATCCGAAAAGCCGCATAAGGTCATCCTGAAGAGAGAGATAAAACCTTGATGAACCGGGGTCACCCTGCCGTCCGGAACGTCCGCGCAGCTGGTTGTCAATCCTTCTTGATTCATGTCTTTCTGTACCAAGGATATGGAGACCTCCGGCTTCAACAACAATGTTATGCCTTTCAGTCCAATCCCTGCCGTTTTTAAGTATAGTCTGTGCTTTGTTTTTATCCTGACCCTGCATTTTTTCAACCAGAGCTTCCGCTTCATCAAACTTTGATGTTATCATCTTAAGCTGAAACTCTTCCCATAATGATTTATCATGAACAACTTTATGGTTATCAAGATCATCAGTAAATATTTTACGTCCACCAAGAACAATATCTGTTCCCCGGCCTGCCATGTTTGTAGCAATTGTTACAGATCCGGGACTTCCTGCTTCTGCAACAATCTGTGCCTCTTTTTCATGATATTTGGCATTAAGTACATTATGAATAACGCCCTTGGACCTGAGGAGCGTGGAAAGCTTTTCAGACTTTTCTATTGAGATTGTACCTACAAGAATAGGCCTCCCCTTTGCACTATATTCTTTAATTTCATCTGCTATAGCATTAAACTTTTCTCTTTCAGTTTTATAAACTTTATCAGGATAATCCTTTCTTATTAAAGGCAGATTAGTAGGAATTACAGCAACATCAAGGCCGTATATCTTTTTGAATTCCACAGACTCGGTTTCCGCTGTTCCTGTCATACCTGAAAGTTTTTTGTACATACGGAAATAATTCTGGAAAGTAATTGATGCGAGAGTCTGACTCTCCCTGGCTACAGTTACATTTTCTTTCGCTTCAAGTGCCTGGTGCAGTCCGTCTGAGAATCTTCTTCCAGGCATAAGCCTTCCTGTAAACTCATCTACAATGATTACCTGTCCATCTTTTACAATGTAATCTACATCCTTCTGAAAAACAGTGTGGGCCTTTAACGCCTGATGTATATGATGTATAATATCAATATGTCGGTTATCATAGAGATTATCAATTTTCAGCATCTGCTCAATATGTTTTACACCATCTTCAGTAAGAGTGGAATTTTTATCTTTTTCTTTTACCTCATAATCCACCCCTTCCTTGAGTCTGGGAATAATCTTATCTATCTGGATATATTTTTTTGTAGATTCCTCAATTGATCCTGAAATAATAAGAGGTGTTCTGGCTTCATCTATAAGAATTGAGTCAACCTCATCAACAATACAGAAGTTAAGTTTTTTCTGCACCTTAAGACTTTTATGGTCAACCATATTGTCTCTCAGATAATCAAATCCGAACTCATTATTGGTTCCATAGGTTATATCTCTGGAATAGGCCTGCTGTCTTTCCATAGGACCCATATTATGCTGAATAATACCAACAGAAAGTCCAAGGTATTTATAAATGGGAGTCATCCATTCAGCATCCCTTCTGGCAAGGTAGTCATTTACAGTAACAACATGTACCCCTTTACCGGTTAATGCATTCAGGTAAACAGGAAGAGTAGCAACAAGTGTTTTACCTTCACCTGTCTTCATCTCAGCTATCTGTCCGTGATGCAGAACAACCCCGCCCATTATCTGAACGTCAAAATGCCGCATACCGAGTGTCCGCACAGATGCTTCCCGTACAAGTGCAAATGCCTCAGGCAGAATAGAATCAAGGGTTTCACCCTTTTCAAGTCTGGATTTAAATTCAGCGGTTTTACCGGATATTTCTTCAGGAGTGAGTTTCTGCATATGGGATTCCAGTGCATTTACCCTGTCGGCATAGGGCTGCAGCCGTTTTCTGTCCCTTTCCGGTTTTGTGCCGAATACTGCATTAAGAATTTGTTCTAACATTATTTTTCCCTTTATTTGAGGATTAAGTTTCTATTTCGATTCTGAATATATTTATTAGAACATAATGCTCTAATAAATCCGGTTGTTCCCTGGACCTGGATATTTAAATAAGGCAAATAAATAATAAGCTAATGCTGATGTTTCTATTTTTTCATCAACTGTAATTATATAGCACATTCCATATTATCACAATTTTTATCAAGAAAATATTTTATTAAATCTTAAATTATAGAATAGATTTCAGAAAGCGGGCAGAATGATAATTTCATCGCAGAAAAATATAATCTCTTTTATTATGTTTTTAATGATAAGTATGATCTGGGGCAGGAATTTCATCTTTGCAGTTATCGTCAGGGATGTTATTTTTTTTCATATTCTGTGAAGAACTGCACAACCAGGAAATATTACCTTTTAACTCATCAAGCCCTTCTCTGGTCTTTGCTGATCCGATAAGGGCTTGCGGGAACATAATTTTCACCCTGTTAATCAGGGCATCATCTGCCATATCTGATTTGTTAAAAAACATTATTACAGGTTTATCTTTTATATTCAGCTCTGCCAGTTCTTTTTCAACAGTTTTAATATTAGTGTCAAGGTCAAATGAAGTTATATCCACTACATGTACAATGTAATCAGAATTCCCTATATCTTCAAGAGTTGACCTGAATGATTCAATAAGATTTGCCGGAAGATTCCTTATAAAACCGACAGTATCTGTCATAAGGGTTTTTGAACCTGGTGCAAGGTATACGCTTCGGGTATAGGAATCGAGTGTTGCAAATAATCTGTTTTCTACAAATAAATCATCTTTTGCCAGCTGATTTAAAAGTGTGGATTTCCCTGCATTTGTATAGCCCACTACAGCTCCAAGAAATTCACCGGATCTGCCCCTTCTGGTCCTTTCCCTGTGTCTTTCATATTTCTTAAGCTTTTTGCTCAAAGTATCTATGCGCCGCAATATATGCCGCCTGTCAGTTTCAAGCATTTTTTCACCAGGGCCTCTTGTTCCTATGCCGCCGCCAAGCCTTGAAAGGACACCACCAAGCCCTTTTAGTCTGGGGAGTATATACTTCAGCTGGGCAAGTTCAACCTGTATCTGCGCTTCAGCGCTTTTAGCTCTCCTTGCAAAAATATCGAGTATTACTTCATTGCGGCCTATTACACGGCACTTTAAAGACTCTTCGAGATTTCTTATTTGTGCAGGGCGGATATTGTTAAGGTCAAAAACAATGAGTTTTAATTCTTTCTCCTCAATCATCTTTTTCAGTGTATCTATATAACCCTTGCCTATAATATGAGAAGCATCAATGAAGTCTCTTTTAATTACAATTGAATCTTCAATTATCGCACCAGCTGTAACCACAAGGAGTTTTAACTCCTCCAGAGAATACTCCACTTCATCTTTTTTCTGGTCTCCAAGTTTTATGCCTATTAGCAGGGCTTTTTCATCTTTTGATGAGGCTATTCTATTTACTGAAGCATCCATAAAATTCTATCTTTGATCCTGCTGATATATTATTTTTTTTAAACCATCCTGCATTAACTTCAAGGGCAAACATGGCTGGTTTGATAGAATTGTATATAATGGAATAGTCAAGCGGTTTCATGGTATAAATCTCATTTATTATACCATTTTCGCTGATATAGGCTATATCAAGAGGTATGTAAGTATTTTTCATCCAGAATGAACGGGTTCTGCTCTTTTCAAAAACAAAAAGCATCCCCCTGTCATGATTCATTTTTTCTCTGAACATCAGCCCCCTGCTGCGGGTTTCATCAGTATCAGCAATCTCAGCTTTTATATAAATTTTTTTACCATAATCGTTTTTGACCGACAATCTGCACTCCCTTAACTTCCCCTGTGCAAATGCGGATACAGATAATATAAGAATGATAATAAATGTTTTTTTAAAATTCACCATGATACTCTATCCTGAAAATCCTGTTAGGCTTTTCATCATCCTGAAGAATTACTGCAAAGGTAAACCCTATCTTGTCAAAATAATTATATTTTAATCCAAGATTTAAAAGCCAGTCCTCCTTATCCTGAAAGTTCCAGTATACCCTTTCAGTTTCAACCTGTAAACGGAAGAAATCACCCATTGGTATGTCAAGAGATGAAAAATATGATGTTTTGTCCGGCTTATAATGGGGCTGTGTTGGAGTTCTTATGCCCATGCTCAAATACTGCATTGAATCAAAAAGGTATATAGAACCTGTAAAAACAAGATAAGGCCCGTAAATAAGACGGTTCAATTCATTATCCCTGTTTTCCTCAAATCCTTCGTTACCAATGTAAAATGAGTCATAACCTGCAGCAATAGCTATAGGGAAAACATCCCATCCGTCTGTGAACTTTACCCTTCCAATTACTCCAGGAACATTAAATTTGGCATCATCCTTGCCTATTGCATTCTGGACATCAACTGAAGCTCCAAGATAAATAATGTCGTGAAGCCCGAGGAATGTTTTAAACTCCATACCTCCATTATCATACTGAAGAAGTGATACCTTATATGTTCCTCTTGCAATTGTAAAAGCAGTGGGGGTGTCTATTACTGTTGTCTGTTTACCCTGGCTGAAAGCATTTATCGAAAATAAAACAAAAAACGCCAGGATTAAAAATTTTTGCGCACAATTCATCCCGTTCCCGTCCAATTTTTTCTTGTATAAATTATCGGACGTTAAGAGATAAATTGTGACTCATTTCAGTAATTTTAATTATCAGATTTTCGGGGTATATTTATTCTGAATTTTAACAAGCTCATCAATTCCTTCCCTGGTTATTTCAAGAAGCCTGTTAAGCTCGTCAATTGTAAAGGTTGAAGCCTCTCCTGTGCCCTGCACTTCCACAAGTTCAAAAGAGCTGTTCATAACAATATTCATGTCAACATCGGCCCTTGAGTCTTCACTGTAGTCAAGATCAAGAAGCATTTCTCCATCAATAATACCTGCTGAAAGTGCTGCTATATTTTTTGTAAGAGGGTTATTTTTTATTATACCGGTTTTCAGCATTTTATCCACAGCAAAAATCATGGCCAGGTAGCCTCCGGTAATAGATGCAGTTCTTGTACCGCCATCTGCCTGAATTACATCACAATCAACAAAAAGGCTTATTCCGGGAATCAGCGAAAGATCTATCCCTGCTCTCAAAGACCTTCCTATTAAACGCTGAATTTCAACAGATCTTCCGTCCCTTTTCTGGAATTCCCTCGATTTTCTTGTTACTGTTGAGTATGGAAGCATTGTGTATTCTGCGGATAACCATCCCGTATTTCTGTTTTCAGCATGTTTAGGTACCTCTTCAGAATAATGTACAGCACATATTACTCTGGTATTACCCATTCCGAAAAGTACCGACCCTGCTGCATTTGGGCAGAAATCGGGTGTTACTGTTATCTCTCTAATAGAAGAGTTCGTCCTGCTGGTTCTCTTTAAGTTCATCTTCAAGTTCCTCATTTTTCTTTCTCATTCTCTTTATTTCAAGCAGGTCTTCTATTTTCTTGTCAATGTTTTTGTGGTATGGATTATAATCTTTTGTCAGTTTAAATTCATCAATAGCAGAATCAATGTCATCTGCAATATAATGCCTTATACCTCTTTTATAATGAACCTCAGCCCTCAGCTTATCCTCAACTGTAATAACCTTGGGAATAAGTTTAAAAGTAGCGTTCAATGAATAAACGGGGCCAAAAATTCCGTTATCTGAAAAAGATGTATCAATATTAAATGCCACATTCTGTACAACGTAGTTGAAACCGAAACCTAAAGAGTACTTACCGCCATCATTGAATCTCCAGCCTGTACGGAAAAACAGAAGCTCCAGATAATTGAGCTCAATTCCTGTGTTCAGCCGGAAACTCTCTTCAAACCCGTATGTAAAATCGTAAAGGTCTGATGAATCTATAAAATTTTCTGTAATGTCCATATTCAGCCCCAGCCAGTAAGTGGGCTTATATGACACGCCAAAACGGATCATCCTGGGAAGAGGATCATCCTTGGCCTTTGTTCCAAGATTAAGTATTGAAAATCCTATATGAAAATTCCTGACAGGGCTGTCAAAAGGAGAATAGAGATACATCCCTTTAAGTATCCCCACATCGATTGCAAAGGAATTCACAAAGAGGGTATCAATTTTCTGATATATATACTTGAATGAGCCTCCAAGATAAACAAACTCAAAATCATATCCATAACCTGTGGAAAAATTACCATTGTAGTAGTTCACCTTGCCTGTTGTGTTGCCGTCAATGTCTATTTTATCAAATGCCGGTACCCAGAACAGTGAATTGGAAAATGCAATACGCCCCTCATAAAGAGGAAAAGCAACGCTGATATTTTCATACCTGGAATCGAGTATGAGTTCCTGGTGTACAATAGAAAGCACAGGAAACCTTAAAGTGGCAAGTCCGGCAGGATTATAGTATAGTGAATTTATATCATTAATTTCTGCAGTAAAGGCTTCTCCCATCCCGAGAGGACGGCTCCCCACGCCAAGTTCAAGAAAATCTGCACCAGATGTGCCTATTGAACCTGCAGCAAAGCCCTTTTCTATGCTGAAGCAGATTAAAAGAATTAAAACAGCCTTATATATTCTAATATACCCTTTCATGTTCTCTCAAAGGAAAAACTCAATTAGTTTATTTTTTGATCCTTTACTGTAGTCACCAATAAATCTGAAATCAATATAATTGCTGCTTCTGCTGTTAAATTCATCCGTAGCACTCTTAATTTTTTCAACATTTGAAAAAGGAAGAGCCATAACAATCCGGTTTGAGGCAACCCTCATTACAAGAGAGTTTAACCCTGCACTGCTTTTAATTTTTGAGAGAAAATATTTAAGCATAAAAAAACTTTCCATGGATGAAAGCTCTTTACCTGTCAGAATACACCAGGTTAAACCTGATAAATCTGAAATATTACGGAATAATTCAATTATATTATAACAATCATCAAAACTTAAGTCATTCAGTGAAGGTATCAGTCTGTTTTTCCCTATATATACAGCCAGAGGAATTGACATATATCTTTTTATCTTATTACAGATTTCCTCTTCTGTATAATTTGTTTCACCGGAAACTTTGATTATAAGAAGCGGAGAAGTATATTTTTCGATTATACTTGAACTTATATCTTTATTATCATTCGGAATATTACTGCAGCATGCGGATACACGATTGATATAATAAGAATCATTTTTTGAATCGGATTTATTTTTCTTTAAAAATTTCTTTTCCAGAAACGGATCCAGTGAAATAATATCACCTGTTAAAATAATTCCATTATCAGAAAAGCCGCTTTTAAATATTCCATCTTTAAGACTGAAAAAACAGTTTTCTTTTAAATAATCACTCAAAGTACCCCGGTCAAATCGGAAAGAGCTTTCTGTTGAAATATATTTAAAAATTCCGAATTCACTAAAACCGCACTGATTAATCCCTTTTTTCAAATAATCATCCATATCATCAATGTCGTCATAAACATCAATATTAAGGGTAAATGGATTATATTTTGAACCTGTTTTATTTAAATCTTCACAATGTTTGATAGAGTAGATAATTCTCTCCAGATCATTCAATAGTGAATTTTTTTCAACAATACTTAGCGGATCAATTTCATCAGGAGCATCTGCAGTACCTGATTCATTTGTGAATATCCTGTTTACCAGCTGGGATAATTCTTTTGTGAATGTTTTTTCTCTTAAAAAATTAATTTCTTCAGGTACAGCCTTTACATAGTGCTCATCAAGTTCATGCACTGAAATTTTTACCGGACCGGTTTCATATGCAGTATCCTTTCTCAATTTTCCCTCACCTGGTTACATTTTACTTCCTATAAAAAATTAACGGTATAAAGGCAATCTTTCTCAATAAAATAAAGATACTAATAAAACAGTTATTCGAAAATATGATTAATCAAACCAATGAGTTTTACTTAGATAACGACATCGCCGTAA
>CAYYKZ010000114.1:0-8010 GCA_964468455.1 uncultured Leptospirales bacterium
TAGGTGAAGCACCTGACAGGGCTTTCAGGGACAGGGTGGTTAAAATTGCAGCTGACACCAGCGGAAGGGAACTTGATATACACCATATGCATATTCACAGGTATGGGGATCATACTGAACTTACTTTCCACATAAGACTTGAAAGAAGTCTGCCCCTTGAGGAGGCGCATAGAGTGGCCAGCAGTATAGAATCTGCCATAAGACTTGAAATGAAAGTTGAATCAACAATACATATGGAGCCGAAGCCGGATGATAATAAATGAAATACTAAATAAATATCCATTTATTGTCCTTGATGGAGGAATGGCTACAGAACTTGAAAAAAGGGGGTTTGAATTAAATGATCACCTCTGGTCAGCTGCAATACTTGCTGACAAACCTTCTGCTATAAGGGATGTTCATCTGTCATTTCTTGAGGCAGGTGCTGACTGCATTATTACATCTTCATACCAGGCAACTATAGACGGATTTATTAAAAAGGGGTACTCTTCTGTTGAGGCTGCAAATCTGATAAAACTTTCCGTCAAACTTGCCCGGGAAGCGGTAAATACATATATGGATAATAACTCCTGTGAAGATAGGCCTGTCCCCATTGTTGCCGGTTCTGCAGGATGCTATGGTTCCTCCCTTGCTGACGGTTCGGAATACAGGGGGGATTACCACCTGGAGATTGAAGAGTACAAAAAATTTCATGAATACAGAGTGGAGTTGCTTGCAGAGAGCGGCGCGGATCTTATTGCTTTTGAAACATTGCCATGTTCTGAAGAGGGCTTTGCCATAATAGAACTTATGAAATTTTATCCCGAAATGCCATACTGGCTCTCTTTTTCTGTTAAGGACGAGTCCCGTATAAGCAATGGTGATCTTTTTTCCGATTTTGTTAAAAAAGCGGAGTACAGGCAGAATTATATCGGCTGCGGCATAAACTGCTCCAGCCCTGAAAATGTTACAGGTGTAATGCAGCAGCTTGCAGGCATGAAAACGGGAAATTTTGTTGTATATCCCAATTCCGGTGAGGTTTACGATAAGTCATGCAACTGCTGGAAGGAATCAGGAGAAAAAAATATGTTTATAAATTATGTGGACAGATGGTACAGTCTGGGGGCAAAGATAATCGGAGGGTGCTGCCGCACAGGGCCGGAGGAAATCAGATATATCAGTGATTTCCGAGCCGGCCTTATGGAAACAGTTAAGGGTGCACTTTAAAGCTCCTCAATACTTTTTATTATCTGGTCTATAACAGCTTCATCGGTTTTAGGGTTAAAAAAAACCGCTTTCCATGCAGGGAGTGAAATCCCGCCCGGATTATAACCCATGGAAGTTGTATAGCTTAAAAGGGCATCCTTTTCAGGGTCTGCTCCGCTTTTTCTTTTTTCAAATAGCCTGTGAATTTCACTGAAATAGCGTTTATACTCACTTTCTTTTAAATCACCATTAATCATCTTCAGATATATTTCCTCCGCGTTTCTTCCCGCAGGGAGAACCCACCATACCACACCCGGTCCAAGAGAATCCCTGTTAATTACATGACAGTTTTCAAGTCTGGTCAGCTTCTTTTTGAGCTTTTCCGCCATTTCAAGGGAGTGCGCCACAAGGAGCTGGTACCCTTTAAGGCCAATACCGTTAAGACTTGCCATAACCGAATAAGGGCCTATTCCTGGCCTTGATGTTTCCAGTGTAAAAAGGGCAGGGTCGTGCCTGTAGTCGGCTTCTGAAAAATATGGCACCTGGTCCATGCTTCTTAGCAGATGTTTTAAATCGTCTCTGTTGTAGACAATAAATGCACTTGATGGATAGTGCCCCCATCCCATCTTATGAAAATCTATTGTTACAGAATCCGCCTTCTGCATGGTCATCGAATATTTTTTTATTTTTCTGACAGTTTCTGCTACATCACTGCTTAATTCAAATTCGTTTTTTTCTATATTGTATTCGTTTAAAAAGCATAATGACCATCCTGCTGCAGCATCCACATGAAGATGAGGAACAGGCATACTGTATTGTTTTGACTTGTCAGTGATAATTCTTCTTATCTCTCCGATATTGTCTATGCCGAATGCGTCAGTGCTGCCGAATGTTGCAATGACAAAGGCAATAACTGTTTTTTCTGAATATAGTTCATCAATTTTATTTTCAAAAAGCCCCATATCCATACTGCAGGATGAATCTACAGGAATCGCATGAAGGTTGTCTGTGCCGATCCCAAGCCATCCGGCAAGTGTTTCATTTGAATAATGAGCAGCCTCAGACACGATACCTGCCAGCCTGGTTCCGGAGAGCCCTTTTTTCATTGCTCCAGGGTGGACTTTTTCTATCCCTATTTTACCTCCGTAAAGATTTGAAATGGTTCCCCCCATAGTAAAAACACCCCATGGATTTTCGGTGTGGTAAAAAACAAGGTTGGCAAGGGAGGTAATTGCTTTAAGTTCCAGCTCGTTGGATCTCTGGCTGTAAGTGTCAACGCAAAGATTCGGGTTTTTCAGAAGACAGGCTAATGATCCTATCAGTGAGGCGTAATTTGCAGGGCCTTTTACATTTTCCAGATGAAGCTTGGAAGACCAGTTGTCGGTTCCCCAGAAGTATGGGAATATGGCGTCCCTGGCGTCTTTCAGGTTTCCCGGTATATAGTGTATTTCAGGATTGGACTGGGCTGTTTCGTAATTTCTTGACATTGCTTCTATTGAAGGTATCTGTTCCTGTGCTGTTATTGTATTGAGCATTTCATTGAAAATCTGCAGAATGTCTTCCCTGCTGCATGTAAAAAAATTATCAACTATTTCATGTAATAGTTCTTTTTTCATCTTTTCCTCCGGAGAGAATTCCCCAATTAAGATTAATCACATATTTTAATAACATTGCCATATCTGTAAATAAGTTATTGTTCATTGAAAAAATATATTTCACTCATGTAAAATTTTTTGATTTTAATTATTAATATGTATTTACCCTGAAACTTCTTTTACTATACCTGCGTCCAAATTCGGCATATACATGAAATTTTATTCTGTTTATGCCTTTGTTACATGAATGTTAATTATAGCGTCAAACCGCTGTTTTGTTAACACATTAATTTGACAATAATATAATATAGGCTCTATTTGATTATATCAGCAAATGAAAAAAAATCGAAAGGAGATATAAAGTATGAGAAAAAAAAGTTATATCGATTTAATTGAAAGAACCAGCATTGAACAGCCGAAAGAAAGAAAGCCTGTTTCTTCATTTTTTGGAGAAAACACTTTTAACAAAACAGTAATGCAGAAAAAACTTCCCCGTCCTGTATTTCTGAAACTTATGGCCTGCATCGACGAGAATATTGATCTTGATCTTGATACAGCAAACGCAGTTTCACACGCCATGAAGGAATGGGCAATTGAAAATGGTGCTACACACTTTGCTCACTGGTTCCAGCCGTTAACCGGCGCTACTGCAGAAAAGCACGATGCCTTTATCGAGTTTGACGGTAATACTGAAGTTATTGAACGTTTCTCCGGAAGTCAGCTTGTACAGGGTGAACCTGATGCGTCAAGTTTTCCAAGCGGAGGCCTCAGGGCGACTTTTGAAGCAAGAGGTTACACAGCCTGGGATATGTCAAGTCCCGCTTTCCTTATGAAAAACGGACTGGGTATTACTCTCTGTATTCCATCAGTATTTATATCCTACACAGGTGAGGCTCTTGATAAAAAGACTCCTCTTCTCCGTTCAAACAGGGCTGTAAATGACAGTGCCGTTAAAGTTCTTAAAATTCTCGGGAATAAAACATCTTTAAGGGTACAGTCTAATCTGGGCCCGGAACAGGAATATTTTTTAATTGACCAGAGTTTCTATAACAACAGGCAGGATCTTGTTCTTGCAGGGCGTACTCTTCTTGGCGCATCTCCGGCAAAGGGTCAGGAACTTGAGGATCAGTATTTTGGAAGTATTAAGGAAAGGGTTCAGTCATTTATGCATGATTTTGATCAGGAACTTTTCCGTCTGGGTATACCGGCCAAGACAAGGCACAATGAGGTTGCGCCAAGTCAGTTCGAGATAGCTCCGATTTATGAAGAAGCGAATGTTGCGGTTGACCATAATCAGCTTTTAATGGATACCATGAAAAAAATTGCCAAGCGGCATTCTCTTGCAGCAATAATACATGAAAAACCATTTGCCGGAATAAACGGTTCAGGTAAGCATCTTAACTGGTCACTCTCAACTGATGATGGAATAAATCTTCTTAATCCGGGAAAAACTGTTTCAGAGAATGTGCAGTTCCTTGTTTTTCTTTTCGCGGTTATCAGATCTGTATACAGACATGGGGACCTTCTCCGTGCTTCTATCGCATCAGCATCCAATGATCACAGACTGGGGGCTAATGAAGCACCTCCGGCAATAATATCAATTTTTCTTGGAGATCAGCTTACAGAAATTCTTGAGAAGATTGAAAAAGGTGAAGAAATAAAAGATGTTGAGGCTAAAATAATCGACCTTGATCTTTCATCTTTACCTGTATTGAGCAAGGATAACACAGATAGAAACAGGACATCACCCTTTGCTTTTACCGGAAATAAGTTCGAGTTCAGGGCAGTGGGATCATCGCAGTCAATTGCTTTTCCTGCAACTGTAATTAATACTATTGTTGCTGAAAGCCTGGATTATATAGCAGATAAACTTAAAAATTCAAATGATGGTGATTTGAAAAAAGCTGTTCTTAAGATGATTCAGGATGATCTTAAAGAATGTAAGGCTGTACTTTTTGCCGGTGACAATTATTCGGATGCATGGCATAAGGAAGCAGAAAAGAGAGGTCTTCCCAATAACAGGACTACACCGGAAGCTCTTCTTGCAATGGATACTCAAAAAGCCAAGGGTCTTTTCAGCAGTCTGGGCGTATTTATAGAAGTGAAGTTTCATACCAGATACCATATTAAACTTGAGGCATATTCCAAGGAGATAGAGATAGAGGCCAGATCATTTTATGATATAATTAACACTCAGGTTCTACCTGCAGCGTATGATTATCAGAAAGCGATTGCCTCCTCACTTCGTGAAACAGCTTCTATGATTGGAGAGGAATCTTTGGCTCCCCAGAAAGAGATGCTCAAAAGGTTAAGTACCTTAATAAGCAAAGTTCAGTCCGATATACTTGAACTGAAAAACCTTAATGAAAAGGCAGCTGATTTTGATGATGAGCAGAAAAAGGCCGAGTATCTTTGCAAAACCGTTAAATCCAAAATGGAGGAAATACGGGATTATGCAGATGAGCTTGAATCAGTTATAGATGATTCCATATGGCCATTGCCGAAATTCTGGGAGATGCTTTTTCTCAGTTAAATTTTCATCAATTTAATAAAAAGATTATTCAAATACCCCCGTTTTTTTAAACGGGGGTATTTATTATTTCATGAATTTTTTGTGAAAGTTCAGCAGCTGAAAAGGGTTTTCGTAAAAAATGTTTAATCCCTTTTGCCTTTGCTTTTAACTTCACTTCATTTTCAATAAAGCCTGATACCAGAAGAACTTTTACAGAGGGATTAATTTCTTTTATTCTGTCATAAACTTCAATACCTGACATGCCGGGCATTGAGAAATCAAGAAGAACAATGCTGATATTCCTGTAATCATTTTTAAATATTTCAATGGCTCTGTACCCGTTTTCCGCGGCAGTAACCATGTAGCCGCAATATTTTAATATTTTCTCAGAAATGCTTAAAACCGTTTTCTCATCATCAACAACAAGCACAGTTCCTTCACCTTTTACAAGTTCTTCTTTTAATTCACTGTTATTAATGAGCAAATCATGGCCGTCACAGAGCGGGATGCAGACTGTAAAAGTGCTTCCCTGCCCGGGCTCTGAATCAAGATGTATAAACCCTTTGTGCTGTGTTACAATCCCATAGACCATTGCCAGTCCAAGCCCCGTACCTTCATTATCTTTTTTCATGCTGAAAAAAGGTTCAAAGACATGATCTCTGGTGTATTCATCCATGCCTACACCTGTATCGCTTACGGAAATTTTAACACATGGACCTGAGCAGCCGGTGATGGAATATTCTTTATTATCAGAGACCACCCTTGATACAGTAACATCTATCGTTCCTCCCTCCGGTACATTCGCGGGGCGCATTACTGTCATGGACTGTGATGCGTTAAGACAGAGATTAAGAAGCATCTGCTCAATCTGGGCAGGATCGCCGGTGATAAATATCTGTTCATCAGGAATATTAAAATTAAGAGTCACGGATTTAGGGAAGCTGCTTTTGCATATTTTTTCTATGTTTTTGACAGATGATGTTATATCCATAACAGATTTAACCGGATCGGTTTTTCGCGATAGTGTAAGAAGCTGTTTTGTTATATCCCCGGCCCTTGAAGATGCCTGCAGAGCGATGTCAATGCAGTTCTGTATATTATTTTTATCAGCGGTTTCTGTTGAATCGATATAATGATTTATCAGGTTAAGGCTCCCTTTTATTCCGCTCAGGAGATTGTTGAAGTCATGGGCAATACCGCCGGCAAGGGTTCCTACGGCCTCCATTTTTTGAGCCTGGAGCAGTCTGTTTTGAGATTCAACAAGCTCTCTGTTCTGCGCTTCAAATTCTTCATTGGTTGCCTCAAGTTCTTCAACTGCGGCAAGTAGTTCTTCGTTTACAGCTTCAAGTTCATAATTACTTTTTTTAAGGTCATTGTTAAGTTTTTCTGCAATTCCCAGCGATGTATTATTAATTTTTATGATGCTGTATGAAACTATGGAAATGAAAATAAATGCCATGGTGTTATCTGCCAGATAATCAAAAAAGGAACTGTAGGGTATGCTTACATCAAAGCGGAAATAAAACATATATATGTAAAGAGCTGCAATGTTGAGTAATCCGTAAATAAAAGGTGCAGTACCGGTTTTTGAAGAAGCAAGAGGTACAAGTGACATCAGTGCAACTGCGAGAACTATTGTGTCAAGCCTTGAAACCACATAGGACTGGTCTGCAGACATGACAAACCATATTGCGGCAAAAAGAGTAATCAGAAGCATATGCGCTGCTGCTTTAAAATAGCCCTTAACAAGAATAAATGCAGTAATAATGACAAAAATAAAAGCTGCGATTTGCGGTATCAGGATGTGAAATTGTATGGAATAATCGAATTTCGCGTTGCTTAGATGAAGGTGAGTTGTATACAGAATCATTACAGGGAGTATTGCTATTAATATAAGGCATATGAAAAAAAAGAAACGTGCTTTCAACTGCGAGGGTATATCATTCTCCATATGCAGGGTAAGTATTTTCTGTAATATTTTTTTATAAATATCCATTTATATGCAGCCATTGCTTAATTATTTAAGTTTGAATCAGGGATAGACCCCGCATGTTTATTCATATGCAGGATCTATCCTGTTGTTTAATTCTATTTAATCAGCTCAATAACTGTTGCAGCTGCGGGTCCGCCTCCTGCGCATAGAGAGGCGAGGCCGTAGCGTACATTCCTTTTCATCATTTCATGAATCAGCGTAACAATAATCCGGCTTCCTGTCTGTCCAACCGGATGGCCCAGAGATATACCGGATCCGTTAACATTGATTATCTCTTTGTCAATTTTAAGTTCCCTGTTGCAGGCAATAACCTGTGCGGCAAATGCTTCATTGAGTTCCCAGAGCTCAATATCTTTCATTGTAAGCCCGGCAAACCTGAGAACTTTTTCCACTGCAGGAACCACGCCAAATCCCATTATCTTAGGATCAACAGCTGCAGATGCTGTAGCGACAATTCGTGCAAGTGGTTTTATTCCAAGCTCCTTTGCCTTGTCCGCACTGGAGAGCAGAAGAGCGGCGCCGCCGTCATTGAGAGATGAAGCATTACCGGCTGTAACTGTACCGTCTTTTTTGAATGCCGGTTTCTGTCTGGCCAGTGTTTCCATTGTAAGGTCGGGACGCGGGTGTTCGTCTTTGTCTATGATAGTTTCACCCTTCCTGCCTTTTACTGTTACAGGTATAATTTCATTTTTAAATTTCCCTTCATCAATGGCTCTGCATGCTCT
>CAYYKZ010000115.1:0-8004 GCA_964468455.1 uncultured Leptospirales bacterium
CCCTGCATTTTGCAGGCATTAGCATAACTCCAAACCAGATAATGATCCTTGTTGTAGGTTTGATCATGATGGTTGGGCTTAAACTATTTATAGATAACACCCGACTTGGAAAGGCAATGCGGGCCACAAGTGAAAATCAGCCTGTTGCTGCACTTATGGGAATAAATGTTAATATGATTATTTCACTTACCTTTGCCATTGGCTCTGCACTTGCTGCAGTAGCCGGAGTTCTTATAGCAATGGAATTCAAAATTTACCCTACAATGGGCCAGCTTGCAGGATTAAAAGCATTTATTGCAGCTGTGGTTGGAGGAATAGGAAATATTTCAGGAGCCATGCTCGGCGGATTAATTTTAGGTGTTCTTGAAACCTTTGGAGTTGTAGTAATAGGAATTCCCCATGGACTAAAAGATACTATAGCATTTACTGTCTTAATTATTATTCTTCTATTCAGGCCCAGTGGAATCCTTATTAAACATATCAGGGAAAAGGTATAAAAATGCTCGATTTTATTCTTCTAATATTCATATATACCGGTATTTACACAATATCAGCCCTGGGACTAAATCTCATTGTAGGCTACACAGGTATGCTTTCCCTCTGCCAGGCAGCTTTTATCGGAATAGGGGCATATTGTGCTGCTATTTTAATGACCTTCCTTAACATTTCTTTCTGGTATGCTGTTCTTGCATCAGGCATTCTTGCGGGAATTTTCGGGATTCTCATCGGCATACCAACTCTTAGGCTTAGGGGGGACTATCTTGCCATTGCCACACTCGGTTTTGGTGAAATTGTAAAGAATGTTATTCTCAACTGGGATAGTGTAACAAGAGGCCCCATGGGTATAAACGGAATACCAGGCCCTAATTTTTTCGGTTTTATTCTTTCCTCTATGGATAAAATACCCTGGACTATATTTATATGGTTCATTGTATTTTTAACCTATATTCTTATTCGAAGAGTGGTAAGATCAAGAGTAGGAAGAGCACTTGAGTCTATCAGAGAGGATGAAATTGCAGCCTCTGCCATGGGAATTAATATAGCTAAATACAAGGTTGGAGCCTTCACATTCGGCGCTTTTTTCGCAGGCATAGCAGGCGCGCTTTTTGCCGCATTTAACCAGTCTGTGGCGCCCCTTACATTTGATTTTATGATGTCAATAATGATACTCTGTATGGTGGTACTGGGAGGACTTGGAAACAACTTTGCAACAGTTGTAGGTTCCATTCTCATTGTACTCACCTCTGAACTTCCGCGTCTACTGGGGATCTCTCATGTAATTCCTCCTCAGCTTAACCAGATACTTTTCGGTTTTATACTGGTTTTTATGATGATATACAGACCTCAGGGAATAATCGGCAGAGTTAAGCTTAATTATGGTAAAATCATAAAAGATGAAATTTTAGAACTGGAGAAGTAAAGTGCCATTATTATATACAAAAAATTTACGAAGAGAATTCGGCGGTATTATAGCTGTATCTGACGTGAATTTTGAAGTTTACAAAGATTCAATAACAGGCCTGATAGGACCTAATGGAGCCGGGAAAACCACACTTTTCAACAATATTACAGGACTTGATTTCCCTACAAGCGGATATGTTTTTTTTAAAGGGGATGATATTACTGAACTTCCGGCTTATAAAATAACAAGAAGCGGTATAGCCCGAACTTTCCAGAATATACGCCTATTTAAGGAGATGACTGTTTTTGAAAATGTGATGATAGGAAGACATTTCAGAAGCAACAATCCTGTTCTGGCTAAAAACCGCCCTCTTAACTTTATAATGGGCCGTCTTTTCACAAAGCAGGAGGAGAAGGACATTTACTATAATTCTCTCAAGTGGCTGGATTTTTTTCATCTTCTTGATCTACGTGACGAATATTCAAAAAATCTTCCCTACGGGAAACAGAGAGAGCTGGAAATTGCCCGGGCACTCGCTACAGAGCCGGAACTCATATTTCTTGATGAACCTGCAGCAGGAATGAACCCGCAGGAAACAGATGAATTAATGAAAACTATAAAACGGATAAGAGACCTTGGTGTGACAGTAGTCCTTATTGAACACGACATGAAACTTGTCATGAATATCTGCGATACAATAACAGTGCTTAATTACGGCAGCAAAATTGCAGAAGGCACTCCGGGACAAATCCAGAATAACAAAGATGTAATAGAAGCATATCTGGGGAAATCTGATGACTAAAACAATACTTGAAATAAATGACCTGAAGGTCAACTACGGGAATATTGAAGCCCTGAAGGGGGTAACCCTTACAGTATCTGAAGGGGAGATTGTCAGCCTTATCGGCGCTAATGGTGCCGGTAAGTCCACACTGCTTAAGGCAATTGTAGGCCTTGTACCCCTTAAGAATGGTGAAATAATTTTCAACAATGAAACCATTGCCTCCTCCCACACACGTAAAAGTAATTCAAATAGCAAAAATATGCAGATCAGTACAGACCGGATTATTTCCCGCGGCATATCAATGGCTCCGGAAGGAAGGGGTATTTTCGCGCAAATGTCTGTTCTGGAAAATCTTGAAATGGGCGCTTTTCTTCTTAAAAATAAAACTGAGATAAACAGGAGAATTGAGGAAAAATACCAGATGTTCCCTATCCTTAAAGATAGAAGAAAACAGATGGCAGGTTCTCTCTCAGGCGGCGAACAGCAGATGCTTTCCATAGCAAGGGCTTTAATGTCATCACCCAAACTTCTTCTTCTTGACGAACCTGCTTTGGGACTTGCCCCGATAATAATTCAGAATATTTTCCAGACCATTTCAAACATAAGCCGTGATGAAAAAGTAACAATTTTTCTTGTTGAACAGAATGCGAAGATGGCTCTTGGCATTTCCAATAAAGGGTATGTTCTTGAAACAGGCAACATAGTTCTGGAAGATAAAAGCAGTAATCTGCTGGAAAATCCCAAGGTAAAAGCAGCATACCTTGGAGAATAGGCAGTAACACAGTTATGACGGAAAAAGGTCTTTTCAACCAATCAGATTTCGACTTTTTTATCAAACTGACTAATACAGCAGGCGAAAAGGCCCTTGCATTTCAGAAAAACGGTATTGAGGTTCAGAGAAAAAAAGACTCAACAATCGTTACTGAAGCAGATTATTTCATCCAGGATTTTATTATTTCTGAAATTTCCGGGAAGTACCCTCATTTTAATTTTATCCATGAAGAAAACTGCAGCAAATCCGGTTCTATAATTACTGATGAAACAATTTCAGTAATAATCGACCCCATAGATGGAACTGCCATGTTCAGCATGTATCTTCCAATCTGGTGTGTCTCCATTGGTATTTTTAAAGGATTTGAGCCTGTATATGGTTTTGTTTTTTCCCCCGGTTCTGACATGTTCTTCTATACAGATGATGACAATTCCTATTTAAACGGAATAAAACTCTATGTAGACAAAGATATGAGAATAGACAGTGAAACCAATATATTCTGCTCATCTGAAACAGCACTAAAAGGGTCTAAATTCCCGGGCAAAATCAGAAATCTGGGATCAACAGCACTTCACGCCTGCCTTACCGCAGACAACAGGCGAAACAGACTTCTTGCATTTATCGGGCAGTCTTTTCTCTGGGACTGGGCTGGTGCGATTCCTGTAATTTTAAAAGCCGGAGGGTCCATAAAATATCTCAATGGGATGGATCTGGATATAAAAAAAATAATCGAAAACGGTTATGCACTTGAACATAATGCTGTAGCATATAACAGCAATAATTTTGAATCAGTAAAATCCTATTTCACAATTTAGATTTTAAATACACTTCTGTTAAAAACTATTTCCCTATACAGAACCTGCTGAAAATTGAACCAAGAACATCCTCTGTTGTTACCTCTCCTGTTATTTCGGAAAGATTATGCATAAGCTCTCCCAGTTCAAAAGCTATTATTTCCGGCAGCTCTCCCCTGCTCAGAAGAGTCATTACCTCTTCAGCATTATTCAGAGATTTTTCAAGAATTGCCATAATCCTGGCATCTGCAAGAAATGAATTTTTAAAGTCTGTAAATTCACTGGAAATCATATCTTCTATAGCATGCTCAAGGTTTTTAAACCCTGCTCCGGTTTTTGCTGAAACAGGGATAAAATTTAATCCGCTATCCTTTATGATCCGGTCTATACTATTCTTATCAACCTTATCGATTTTATTGAGAATAAAAATTTTACGGTCATTATCCAGTGAAGCCATAACCTCCCTGTCCTCATCCGTAATACCGGCTGAAGCATCAATAACAACGAGTACCAGTGAAGCCTGGGAGATACTTTTACGGCTCCGCTCTATTCCTATGCGTTCGATTTCATCCCCCGGATTACCAAGCCCGGCAGTATCAGTAAGATTAATTCTCACACCTTTAATCTGCAGAGTCTCCCTGATGAGATCCCTGGTCGTTCCGGGAATATCAGAAACTATTGCCCTTTCTTCATTCAATATAAGATTAAGAAGACTCGATTTACCTACATTAGGACGTCCGGCAAGAATTACGTCAATACCGCGGGATACTCTTTCGCCGGTTCTGCACCTGCTGTAAATGTCATTTATATTTGCCTTAATCTCAGCAAGCTTTTCTTCCGCGCTGGTGTAGGACACAAACTCGATATCCTGGTCTATAAAATCAATCCCTGCCTCTATATCAGCTTTAAGTATTACTACCGATTCTCTCAGTTCAGAAACTACATTCTTCAAAGAGCCATGCATCTGGGAAAGTGCTGCTTCAATCTCCCAGTCGCTCCTGGCATTAATCAGGGAATTAATTGCTTCTGCTTTAGTTAAATCCAGCTTACCGTTTAAAAAAGCTCTTTTAGAAAATTCTCCAGGTTCGGCCATTCTTATATTATTACGGTTAAGGAGAAGAAGTATATTACTCACAATTACCGGATTACCATGGCAGTATATTTCAATCATATCCTCACCGGTAAAGCTGGCTGGACCATTGTAGTATACAAGTATAACATCATCAACTACAGAGCCGTTTTCGATAATTGAACCATAAGCAGCATGTCTGTGAGTAATTTTATCAGGATTGGAAAAAAAAGAACAAGCGGCCCTGAATGACTCAGGACCGCTTGTTCTTATTATTGCTAAAGATGAGTTTACCGGCGCAGTTGCCGGTGCACAAATTGTATCTGCAAACATTTTTATCTTCTATTGGAAGGTGAAATTTTAATTTTCCTGTAAATCCCCTGACCTTCACTTTTTGTTGTCACCCTTTTGTCATTCTGAAGGGAAAGATGAATCAATCTTCTTTCAAATGGATTCATAGGTTCAAGAGTCATAGGCCTCCCTGATTTTATTACCTTAAAAGCCATATCCCTGGACATCTTTTTAAGTGCCCTTTCTCTTTTTTCCCTGTATTCTTCTATATCAAGTATAATCTTTTTTTCACTTCCTGTAGCATGGTTGATCATTAAATTTATCATAAACTGAAGAGCTTCAAGGGTTTTCCCTTTTTTCCCTATAATAAGTCCTGAACTGTCCCTGCTCTTGAGTTCAACATAAACCTTTGACTCACCTTCTTTTATGTCTTTAATGCTCCCTTCCAGTCCCATCTTTGAAAGGAGAGATGAAAGCATTTCTCTTACCTTCTCGCCAACATCATCATTCTGTTCATTATAATATATTCTTACCTTTGCAGGTCTTGAAACACCAAACCCGAATATACCGCTTTTACCCGGATCAATAACCTCGACATTTACTCTGGAAACATCCCTTATTCCAAGCTCAGCCAGGGCTTTTTTTGTAGCGTCATCGGATGTCCGTCCTTCAGCCTCTATAACCTTCATTAATAGCCTCCTGAATCTTCATTGATTTCACATATACCACGTTTAAGCTGCCTTCTTTTTCCTTTCTCCTAAATGGTTAACTACATACTGATGCAGAATCTGATACAGGTTCTGGAGGAACCAGTAAAGTACAAGCCCTGACGGCATTGTCCAGAATATAAATAACAGAATTACCGGCATCATATACATCATCATTTTCTGCTGCTGTGTTGCCGCCTCACTCATGGTCTGTTTCTGCTGGATTATGGTCGATACAATCATCAGAAGAGGCAGTATATTAATGCTGAATCCGGAAACTGTCATAATTGTATCAGGCATGGAAAGATCCTGAATCCAAAGAACAAAAGGCGCATTCCATAAATCAATGGAATTTATAAGAGCACTGTAAAGCGCAAAGAAAAAAGGCATTTGAAGCAGAAGTGGTAGACACCCTCCAAGAGGATTAACACTATTCTCCTTATAAAGCTTCATTGTTTCACGCTGAAGAACATCGGGCTTATCCTTATATTTAGCCTGAAGTTTTTTAAGCTGAGGGCTCAGCTCCTGCATTTTTTTCATTGAATCAGTTGATTTTTTTGTAAGAGGCATAAACACTATTTTAGTTAAAACGGAAAAAACTACCAGAGAAAGCCCCAGATTCCCGAAAAGTTTATTAATATTCATTAAGGCCCAGATAACAAAATACCTGATAGGCTCAATAATTGTGCTTACGTCAGATGCATCTACAAGTATAGGATCAATCGCCCTGAGAAGATCTTTATCTTTTTCGCCAAGATAAACCCTGAAGGGTTTTGCAACTTCAGTACGGGGAGGTATTTCCTTCATTTCAACAAACATCCCTGTCCTGCTTCCTGTACCAGGCCTGTTATCATAGATAATCCCTGTACCGGAAAATCCCTGGGGTTTCATGATAAGAAGAAAATATCTGCTCATAATTCCGGTATAATCAATAGAACCGGATTCTTTTTTTATTTCTCCGGCCTTTGAGAAAAATCCGCCGCCTTTACGGTTTTTCTCAAAATCACCATCCGCTGAATAGATTCCGGTAATAGCATTAAAGTTATTATCATAGTCAAGCTTTGGACCTAAAATATCTGATGGCGAAAAAATAACTATTCCATCATTGAATTTTACGCTTTTTCTGCCTGTATTGACAAATTTATATTCAACACTATAATCGTAGCCTTTATCTGTAAATGTATATATCTTCTCAATTCTTAAAGGTTCACCATTCATTTTAATTTCAGTAAAAAACCTGACTGAATTATCATTGTCTCTTCGGAAATCCCAAACAATATCCTGAAGTTCATTACCCTGAAGAAACTCTTTCTCATTGAAATGGATGGCAAAATCAAATTCACCCTTTGATTTAAAAAGCTTTTCTTCAAAGGTCAGATCTGCATCTCTCTGAAGATAATTGACACGTTTTATTGATGCGCCTTTATTCGTAAGCTCAAATTTAAATTTTTCTGTTTTAAGATCAATAATCTGCTCTTTAATATTTCGGGAAAGACTTGCATAACTTTCTGCACGGACAGGCCTTTCGGTTTTAACCTCATCTTCCTGAGCAGCAGTTTTCTCTTCCTGTTCTTGCTGAACAACGGGAACAGACTTGTCGGGCAATTCCGGATCCGGGACAAAAAACCAGAACCATGCCACCCATACTATCATTGTAAGAACAACTGCAAGTAAGGTTCTCTTTTCCATTTTCTATTCCTTTTTAACGCATTTTATTTTTTTAGACATACCTTTAATGGTTCAATGCTGCGGCATAGAGGAGGGTAAAACTGCAGATAAGAAAAACAGACTATTTCCAGAAATTAAATTTATCGGGCACCGGATCAAATCCCCCTTCAAAAAAGGGATTACAGGATAAAACTCTTTTCACAGTAAGATACCCCCCTTTTACAGGTCCATGCCTTTTAAAAGCTTCAATAGAGTAGGCTGAACATGTGGGATAATACCTGCATGCCCTGGGCAATAGTGGCGATATAAAAATCTGATACAATTTTATTATAAAAACAGCAAGAAGGGATAAAAGCTGCCCTGTTTTGCTGATTATTATTCTAACCACTTCCATTAATTACCCCGGTATTTCTAAAAATAGTAATAATTTCAGACTTAAGATCCTCAAAACTCAAATTATCCGAGCCTGAACCGGGTTTAATTATAATTAAAAATTCATTGTTGATCTGATCAATCA
>CAYYKZ010000116.1:0-7902 GCA_964468455.1 uncultured Leptospirales bacterium
ACAGGTGTTGATATGATCATTGATGATACACCTGAAGTTGTGGTTATTTCAGGATTTGATCCGGTAAGAAGAGAAATTGCACGTCAGTCTCTTGAAAGGCTCATCCAGAATGGCCGTATTCACCCTGCAAGAATCGAAGAGGTTGTTGAAAAAATTACCAAAGAGATTGAAGAAACCATGCTTGAAGAGGGGGAAAAAGCTGCATATTCTCTTGGAATTCCCGGTCTCCACAAGGATGCTCTTTTCAGTCTCGGGAAACTTAAATTCCGTACAAGTTATGGTCAGGATGTTCTTGCCCACAGTATTGAGGTGGCTAACCTGGCAGGTATTATGGCCGGCGAACTTGGACTTGATGTGCAGATGGCAAAAAGAGCGGGTCTGCTGCATGATATCGGGAAAGGAAGCCTTGTTGAAGGCGAGGGAGCACACGCCATTGTAGGCGCTGAAATGGCAAAAAAATTCGGTGAAATCGATAAGGTTGTTAATGCCATTGCTTCCCACCATAATGACAGGGAGCCGGAATCTTTTGAAGCAGTGCTTGTTCAGGTTGCTGATGCTATTTCAGCTTCCCGTCCGGGTGCACGAAGAGAGTCTCTGGATACCTATATTAAGAGACTGGATAACCTGGAAAAAATTGCTTCTGAATTCAAGGGTGTTGAAAAGACCTTTGCTATTCAGGCAGGAAGAGAGCTTCGGGTTATGGTTGATAATTCGATTATCAGCGATGAACGTGCAGAAGGTATGGCACGGGATATTGCTCACAGAATTGAATCAGACTTAAAGTATCCTGGGATTGTCCGGGTTACTGTTATCCGGGAAACCAGGATAATTGATTACGCAAGATAATTGTGACTGACAGCAGATATAAGAAGGGGGATTTTTAAAATCCCCTTTTTGCTTTATTATTCAGCTGATAATTTCTAAAGATATTTGAGTGTAATATAATACTTGTTCAATACTCCGGTGATAGGGGATCAAAGTGACGAGTTGCTTCTCTCAGGAAGAGGGGGCGAATCTGACCTTTTTTTGAGATCCGGAACGGAAGTAGTAATTTTTAATTTTAAAGAAAATTCAGGAATAGATACTGATGAAGGATATTAAAATTCTGGCCATTGGCGATATTATTGGCAGAATAGGAAGGAATATTGTAGGAAATAAGCTTCAGGGACTTGTTGACAGATACAGGGTTGACATGGTTATAGCAAATGGAGAAAATTCAGCAGGCGGCATGGGTATGATGCCGGATAAAACCAGGGAACTCTTTTCATACGGCATTAATGTTATCACTTCAGGAAATCATGTGTGGAATAAAAGTGATATCCTGGAAATAATTGATTCAGAACCTGCCTTTATCAGGCCGGCTAATTATCCTGCAGGGGTTGCCGGGAAAGGTTACTGCATTATTAATGTTCGAGGCGTATCTATTTGTGTTATTAATCTGATGGGGCGTGTACTCATGAACAGTCTGGACTGCCCTTTCCGGAAGTTTGATGAAATATATAATGAAGTTAAAGATAAATGTAAAATTATTATTGTAGATTTTCACGCAGAAGCTACTTCTGAAAAGCAGGCTCTTGGCTGGTATGTTGACGGCAGAGCTTCGGCTCTTTTTGGAACCCATACCCATGTTCAGACTGCTGATGAGCGGATACTTAGTAAAGGCACTGGATATATTACTGATATCGGGATGACAGGCCCATTTGATTCTGTTATAGGAATGAAAAAGGAGAAGTCTATTGATTTTTTTCTGTATCAGACTAAAATGAAGTTTGAGCCTGCAACAGAAAACCCCGGATTAAACGGGGTTTTAATGACAATAAATCGAAATACAGGTAAAACCGAAGAAATAGTAAGGATTAGAGTATAGACTTTAAATAATGCTTTCGAGCTCGGATTCAGAGAAGTGGTATTTTTTCCTGCAGAATGTACAGGTAACCTCTGCGCCTTTGTCTTTTTCTATCATATCTTTTAGCTCATTTTTATGTATACCTTTAAATATCTGCAGCAGGGTTTCTTTGTTGCAGCTGCATGAATATTTTAAAGGGGTTGTACTTAATATTTCCATTCCCCTATTGTCAAAGAGTTCAGATAGAACTGAATAAATATCAGCGCCCTCTTCAAGTAATGTTCCAAGGGGGGTTGTCATTGAATTAATATTTGCCTCTATTTTTTCAATAGCTTCAACAGGTGTATCTGGAAATGTCTGTATGAGTATGCCCCCTGATGAAGCAATCCCGCCATTATTGTCAAGGTTTAAACCGAGTATAACTGCAGAAGGCACCTGCTCTGATGTAGTGAGATAATAGGCAAGGTCAGATGCTACTTCTCCATATAAAAGCGGTGTAACGCTGCTGTATGGATCCTTCATCCCCATATCTTTTATTACTGTAAGTAATCCCGCTCCTATGGATTTTGAAAAACTGATTGTATCAAAGCTTTCTGTAATGTCAACATGAGGATTGGCAACATAACCTCTAATATTGCCCTTTGCATCTGCCTGTACATGTATTTCTTTTATGGGACCGCTGCCTGAAAATTTCAAAAGAATATTCTGATTTGACATGGGTTTTAAAGTAGCACCTAAAAGAGCTGCTGCATTGATTGAACGGCCCAGTGCCATTGTCGCATTTGGTGTGGTATTGTGAGCTGTTACTATCTTCTGTACGGTACTTTTTGAAGTAACAGTATAGGCCCTTAAACTTAAATCTTTGCAGTATATTCTTGAAATTATATCCATAAGTTATCTCCTTATACTAGTAGCTCTGTTTTCTGCCGAAAGCTCCGCGTCCTTCAAGCGGCACAAAGTGGAATTTTCTGTACTCCCTTTTTAATGCATTAGAAATAAGACGGGCTGTTTCGAGTTTTGTTTTTATTCCTTTCCCTATAAAGTTTGAACCGGCATCAACCTGGTATGTTATTTTTTCACCGTCCCTGATGCTGCGGATATGTCCTCCATGGGTCGGTTTAAAATTGAAGCTTTCGCTTCTAAGACTCATGAAAGTTTCCTCGTGCGGTTTTGTTCCTATGGAATAAAACCTGGGCTTAAAACTTGAAGTGGATGGTATCATGGCCAGATATGTAATATGCTCTCCCGGCTTCAGTGTTTCAAGAATCTTTAAAAAGCTGTTGTAGCCCGATTCATCAGGGTTTTCTTTTACCTGGAAACGGCCTATTTTAAGTTTCTGCTGTACAGGTATAAATAGCATGTGAAGGCTGTCTTTTTCTTTAAAATCGAGTATCTGTGAAGGTGAATATGTTGTTTTTATAAAGTCCTCAATTTGCGGCTGCAGTTCAATATGCTTACGGTAAAGGGGCCATTCTGTGAGAATGGCAAATGCTTTTGACCTGTTTTTACTGTTCTGAAAAGTATCAGTATAAAGATACAGTTTGTCTTCAGGCACAGGGCGTATTATTCCTGCAGGAGCCGCGTAAGAGGGTGCGGATAAATCAACAACACTGACAACTATTAGTCCCATGTTATCATCATACCCTGTAAAGCGGCCCTGCTGATCCTTCCCTTTGCCGACTCTTCTTAATATCGACCCCGGTTTAATTTCAGCTGTATTTGAAACCTCTGTTATGTATTCTTTGACCTCAACAGACACTTTTATCTGCTCCATTTATCTTCAGTTTTAATGGGGATTGATTTCATATCCTCTATAATTCCATCAAGATTTTCTTTGATAATCAGAGATTCAAAATGAGTTTTTTTCATAAAGCCCTCATTGACCATCATTTCCAGCTGCCTGATTAAATGAGTATAATATCCCTCAGCATTGATAAGGCATACCGGCTTTCTGTGGTAACCAAGCTGAAGCCATGTAAAAGCTTCCAGCACTTCCTCAAGTGAGCCTATACCTCCGGGAAGACATATAAAACCGTCTGAAAGGCTGTACATGAGTGCTTTTCTTTCATGCATATTTTTTACAATTTTCAGTTCACTAAGTTCAACATGGGGTACTTTTTCGTGAAGGAGTTCCGGAATAATCCCGGTAACATGTCCTCCATTTTTAAGGACAGTGCGGGATATTGTTCCCATAAGACCAATGTCTCCGCCTCCATACACAAGATCTATAGAATTCTCCACAAGGAGCTGCCCAAGTTTTTCAGCATATAGGCTGTATATATTATTGTTCCCGCTGCTTGAGCCGCAGAAAACGCAAATTTTTTTCATCCTATCTGTTTGTCCTTTTTAATTCTTTTATCGGTTTTATTAAATCAGGTAAATTTTCTACAAATTCTCTTGAGGCTGTATATTTGTCAACAAATGTAACAATAAATGATTCCCTGTAAGCTGGAGGCACAAGTGTGAGGGGCCACATGTGTTTAATTATAATATCCTTTTCTACTTTATTGAGTGTAAAGTGCTTCTGAGAATTGGCCAGGGCAATCTTAGGATGCTCAATTCCATGAAATTTTTCTTTTGCCAGATCAGGAACATCGTGGTTTCTCCAGTCATAAAGGAAAAAATCGTGGAGCAGGGCGCCTCTTGCAGCTGACCTGTAATCGAGATTCAGGTATTTGCATAAAGAGTAGGAGATCCATGATACAATTTTAGCATGGTCAAGAATTGATGAGTTGTGATGGTAGTAATCTGCCAGCCTGCAGAATTCTTTATTGTCCAGAATATCTTTGACAATACTGTTATATTCTTCACGATCAGGTTTTCGTCCGTTAATTATTGCAAAGGGTTTTTCTTTTATTTCCTTTATTATTTCATCTATTCTTTTTTTAACGCCCTCCCTGATATTAAAATCCAGGTATTTATTAAGGTTAGGGAATGCTCCTAAAATACGTCTGAATTTCAGCATTATAGAATCCATTTCATGGTTGCTGAGTGTGAGATATTCACTATAGAGCCATGCAATTTTTCTCCTGAACCTGTTTAGATTTATCGCTGATAGTGTTGTATCTGTTAATAAATAGAGAGAGAAAACAACAGCTGTAGTTTTTAATATTTCATCAGGTATATGATAAATCACAGAAACAGCAAAAGGGTGTATATACTCTGTGAAAATCAAAGACATTATGCCCCAGGAGGCTGAAAATGAAAGACAGACTTTACCGTTTATGTTGAATTTATTTTCAGAGTAATCCCATAGGGTGAGGTTGAATATTTTTTCAGATAAAATTCCTGTAATATATTCAATTGCTGTTAAGGTGAGGGTGAAAACGGTAAACTTAACAGCAATATTTGTATCTGCAATAATGCTGTTAAGTAATACAAGGGTCAGAGCCCCGGTCCCGTATATCGGAATAAAAACTCCATATAGAAATCCTGCATTTACAAATTTTCTGCTATTGAAAGAACGGTATATCACTTCCAGTATCCATCCAATAAAGGAGTAGATTGCAAAGAGTAAAATAATTTGAGGTACACCTGTGATACTCATATTTCCCGCTCCCTGATATTTTTTCCGGAATTGGAATTCCGGTTATTGTTCTTATTATTGAAGCTTATGCAGGTAAAATGTTCTTTACTCATTTCAATCTGTAAATTATTATTTTTTTCTGGTTAAACAAGCTTAAGGACGCCTTTTGGAAAATAGTGGTAAATGTATTCACCATTAAGGTGTAGCAGAGGTGAAAATAGTTTCCTCATTTTTTTCAAAAAGATTCGCTTATTATTCTGGAGAATTAGTACATATGAACTATCATTTTGTTAATATTGAAACCGGAGAATTTTTTATCTGCGAAGAAAAATTGTGGATTAAGACTCTTGAAACAGCACAAGAGGAGGGCTGGGATCCTGACGGAACTTTTTACGATGTTAACAGTCAATATGAGGAATATGATTATGACGAAGATTATAACCGCACACTTTACTGCTATTGCATGCATATTTCAGAAATGTATCAATGGGACGGGAGCTATACTGACAGGAGAGACCAGGTTGTAGGTTATGAAGATACAATATATCTTGTAAAGGCTCTTGAGGGTACAGGTGCAGATGCGGACCTTGTTTCTTTTATAGAGAAGGGGAGCTTCCGTATCTGTTCATAATATTTTTTACTGGCTTCGCAGCATATCTGAGCACATATTTTTAAGATTTTCGCTTCTTCTGTACAAAGATTCCAGGTGTGTACTGCCGGGGTTTCTTGAATACAGGGAAAGGAGTTTCCCCGAGTAGTGTGTCAGATGTTTTTCCAGGTTTCTGATGTGGAAAAAATCCTCATCCCCTTCCTCAATTATTTTGCCCGCGATTCGTTCAAGCAGGTCATTTTCAGAGGCGAGTTCAATTAACCCCTCTGCAGATAATTTGAGATCTTTACACATCAGTGCAGCTGTTTTCTGGTAATTGGATTCATCGTTCATTAGTGTAACCTGTATAAATAAAGTAGCCCGCATAAAATATATGCGGGCTGTTTTATCAGTCAATACAGTTTTTGTCTATTAAATAGCTTTAGCCAGAAGCTGATTCTTATATGATACAACAAGATCTTCAGCTTTACGGCTGTCACCCTTGAAAACATAAAGCATGCTCAGTTTGGTGATTTCTGTAAGCTTGGGGGTTTTATCCATCATCATTTTTTCCAGTTCCTGTATAGCTTTGTCAACATCGCCAATCTCTTTGATCTTGTTTTCGTAGGTAAGGCCTTCCAGGTACTTCCTGAATTTTTCATATTCAGGCTGCTGCTTAAGAGCGTCTTTCAGATATGTTACGGCTTCATCATATCTTCCAAGATAGTAACAGCAGAACCCGTAGTATTTATTTATAAATGCAGGATCATCCGCTATATCTTTAATAGCATCCAGACATTTTATTACAAGATTGTACTTTTTCCATTCATAATAAATATATGAAAGCATGTAATTGGCTTTTAAATGTTTCCGGTCATTGTCTGTTACTTTTTTGAGGAACTTTTCTGATTCTTTGAAGTTTTGGAGATTATAATATGTAAGACCGGTATAATAGTTACCTTCATGGAAATGAGGGTTCTGTCTTAGAGATTCATGGAAGTAGTCAAGAGCTTTATCGTAATCAGCAGTATTGTAATATTCAACCCCCAGATTAAGAAGAACCCTGTCATTCTTCTCGATATCCAGGGCTCTGGAATAGGCTGTTATTGCCAGGTCGCGCTCTCCAATGATAGAATATATTTCTCCCATATTATTATATGCTTCAATAAAATATGGGTACATTTTTATAGCCCGCTGGTATTCTGTGATGGCATTTGAAAAATCGCCTCTGTTTGTTTTTTCCAGAGCCTTATTATATATTGTAATTGCCTCTGCCGGTACTGAATGACTGTTCATTTTTCAACCTCTTTTATGGACTTGCTTGTGGTTTTCCCGCTTATACTACAAGTATCGGAAGCAGGAGCAATTATTTGAATCAAAAACCTTGTATGATTTAATTCTTTTTTTAAATTCGTTTCCAACTATATTGCAACATTCCGGTTATGTCCGGGATATAGTTTTATATTTTATTTTTGAATATATATTATTTCAGCATTTCAGCACTATGTCTGCATTATAATAGTATTAACAATCCGGAGTAATATCAATTTTTTTTATGTATAATATTGCAATAGTCAGAATAAGCAGGTGAAGCAGTAAAGGGTATATATAGTTTTTTTTAATTTGTATAGAAAAACCTCATTAATACTTGACATTGGTTGAATTTAAGCTTTTTATAATCATATATATAGTATAATAATGCTTTCGGAAATTAGCAGGAGTATTTAAAACCTGTTTTAAAATAAAGGAAATTTTATAGATAGAAAAACAGTTTATGAACAATTATCAGGATGGTTCCATTATCCCGTAATGTCTCTCTATAATTAATTATAAGGTAATAATACCATTGATAAGGAGAAAACTGAAATAAAGAAAAAGATATTCAGTAAGAGTAAAAGAATACTTTATAGGAGTTGAGTTATAATGTTTGGCAGAAAAGTA
>CAYYKZ010000117.1:0-6995 GCA_964468455.1 uncultured Leptospirales bacterium
AAATCAACCAGGGAGGTTTTATACAGCCCTCTTATATTCATTATATTCCATTACCAGATTATCACTGTCTAATTCAAAGAGATACTCTTTTCTTTCAGAGAATTCCTCCTGCTTCCCTTTATTCCACTGATTAACAGGCCTGAAATAACCTACTACACGGGAATAGACCTCTACCGGAACTTTTAATTCCTTTTTCTGCATATTATGTCTCCTTTAACTCTTAATAATTCTTTAATAGCATTTATATATTATTTATCGACTTCTACTCCGTATTTAAGAAGCTCTTCCGGAGAATGATCGAAAGGACAGTATTTATGCTCACCGGACAGATAGCCGTGAATAGGACAAATACTGAATGTGGGCGTTAATGTAAAATATGGAAGTGCGTAGTTTTCCGCAATTTTTTTAACCAGGGATTTAACTACTTCAATGTCGTTAATTTTTTCTCCAAGGAAAAGATGAACAACAGTACCTCCAGTAAATTTAGTCTGAAGACTGTCCTGATGATCCAGTACCTCAAAAAGATCATCAGTATGCGAAACCGGGAGATGAACAGAATTGGTATAATAGGGTTCATCAGAACCGGAAGACTTTATATCGCTGAACATTGACTTATCATGTTTGGCAAAGCGGTATGTAACACCTTCTGCTGGAGTAGCTTCAAGGTTATAAAAATTCCCTGTCTCCTCCTGAAACTTCATTATCCTGTCTCTCATGAAATCAAGCACTTTAGTCGCAAAAGTCTTTCCTTCAAGAGATGCTATATCAGTATTTAAAAAATTAAGACAGGCCTCATTCATCCCTACAAGACCGATTGTGGAAAAATGGTTCCCCCAGTATTTTCTATCCCTTTCCCATACCCCTGAGAGATAAAAACGGGTGTAGGGATAAAGATTATTCTGGGTAAAATTTTCCAGCGCTTTCCTTTTTATCTCAAGAGATTTTCTGGCCAGCACCATAAGCCTTTCAAGTTCTGTAAAAAACTCATCTTCTGTTTCACTTTTATAGGCAAGCCTGGGAAGATTAATCGTTACTACACCTATACTCCCGGTGAGAGGGTTAGCCCCGAAAAGCCCCCCTCCCCTTTTGCGCAACTCTCTATTATCAAGCCGCAGTCTGCAGCACATTGACCTTGCATCTTCAGGATCCATATCTGAATTGATGAAATTTGCAAAATAGGGTATACCATACTTAGCTGTCATTTCCCAGAGATTGTTAAGCTTGGGATTATTCCAGTCAAAATCCTTTGAAATATTATAAGTGGGTATGGGAAATGTAAAAATCCTGTTTTTAGCATCACCTTCAGCAAGACATTCCGCAAATGCAGCATTAAACATATCCATTTCATGCTGAAATTCGCCGTAGGTTGTATCCTGCATCTCCCCGCCTATGATGACAAACTCACTGGCAACAGTTGAAGGAGGAGTAAGATCCAGTGTTACATTTGTAAAGGGTGTCTGAAATCCTACCCGTGTAGGTATATTCATATTAAAAACAAATTCCTGCAGAGACTGTTTAACACCAGCATAGTCGAGATTATCATATCTGATAAAGGGAGCAAGATATGTATCAAAATTAGCAAAAGCCTGGGCACCTGCAGATTCCCCCTGAAGGGTATAGAAAAAATTAACTATCTGTCCCAATGCAGTTCTGAAATGCCTGGCAGGTTTACTCTCAACTTTTCCCGGTACTCCGGAAAATCCCTTTAAAAGCAGGTCTTTCAAATCCCATCCTACACAGTAGGCAGAAAGAAGGCCCAGATCATGAATATGAAAATCACAGTTAACGTGCCTCTCCCTTATTTCAGGAGGGTAGATTCTTTCAAGCCAGTATTTCGCAGTAATTGAAGTAGAAATATGATTATTTAGCCCCTGTAACGAGTAGCTCATATTGCTGTTTTCATTTACACGCCAGTCAGACCTGTCCAGATAATTATCAATAAGTTCAAGCCCTTCATTAAGAAGATCCCGGCTTTCTCTTATTCGCCTGTGCTGTTCCCGATAGAGTATAAATGCCTTTGCAACCTTTGCATGGCCCCTCTCAATGAGCATCTTTTCAACAAGATCCTGAACATTTTCTACAGTTGGGATACGCCCGTCTTTATAAACTATTTTCAGAATATCAAAAACAGAATTTGAAGCAGTTTCAGCCATTTCTCTACTGGAACCGCCAACAGCCTGGGCTGAATTAAAAATTGCGTCAGTAATTTTATCTATATTAAACGGGACAATTCTTCCGTCTCTTTTGCGGATATAGTTTATGTCAGCATCATTTTTCATTAGAAAAAAACTCCGGGAAATAATACATTTTTAAAACAAAAGACAATAAAAAATCACATCAACAATCTCTCAAATTGCAGAACAAAATATTGCAGATTATATATATATTTTAAAGCGGCTTTGCTGTATGATCACTTAATCAATATATAATTTTATTGCAAAAATGACCATTAAAGTCAATCAAAAATATTATGTCACAAGAAAAAAACTTATTAATTTTCACTATATTCCGATAATATAAACAGACAGGAATTTTTATTTATCCTACTTTGAACATTCATGAGGTTTTAATATGAAAAATTTAAGGCACCTTTTAATAATAAGCATAATATCTATATTCTTTTTTTTAAACAGTTCATCTGCCATGTACAGCAATTCAGTGATTGATATTATCCGACCTACCGAATCTGACATCCCGGAAGGCTACCGCTTTGGCATAATTCCCGATTTTGCAAAAAATATGCTGAAAGAGAACCCCTGGAGTCTGGACGAAAATGCTCTTGGAAGATTTGCCCATAGAATTTATCCTGATGCAGACAATAACAGAATGTCAGCTGTCCACATGACAATTATAGCGAATGAAAAAAATCCCTATGATGATGATATTGTATGCTATATCTTCCTCTATAAAGACAAAAAATCAGCTGAAAGCGAAATAAATAAACTGACAAAGTTTGTTGAAAACAACAACGACAGAGGGCTTGTTCTAAGCAGGGAAAATCTGGCAGTATACCTGCTTGTTGACCATATAAAAGAATACAGGCATATAGAAAACATTTCAAAGAATATACAAAAAAGAATGGACACTCTTTAGTCCCATCTCCTTAAAATTCTTCTGTTCAATGCCATAATCAGCAGATTGTTATTTATCCAAATAACAATCTGCAGGGAAATCCATATTTTTTTTAACTTTTACCATTCCAGCTGCTTCTTACATTAATTATGCCTTAACAGGAAAAATATATGAAATTAAATATAAAATATTCAATTATTGCTGTCATTGTAACTGCTGTTTTTATTACACACTGCGGTTCCGGATCATTCACCCTGCGGGCAAATGATAATGCAGATGATTATTTCATTATTTGGAGTCATTCAGATATTCAGCCACGAAATGACTCAGAAAAAATTCATTACGAAACAGCAGTCAGTGACGTAATTAACAACTTCTCATCAATTGATATAGCTCTTTTTGCAGGAGATATAGTTCAAAAATCAAAATTTGAAAAAATCTTTAGCTGGTACCTTGAAACAAGAGCTAAAGCACCTGTAAAAGAATGGTTTGATATTGCAGGTAATCACGAATGGCGAGCCATTGAACTTTATAAAAAAATTATAAACGAAAAGCTATATTATTCTATTGAAAGAGGAAATATACTTATACTTATGATGTCTAATGAGCAGAAAGGGAGAAAAACTGTTATATCCGATGAAACATTCCACTGGTGGGCTGAAAACGTAAAAAAAAATCAGGATAAGATAATTATTACAGTAACACACGGCGCACTCCCGGAAAGCGGTCTGGCTGCTGCAAGGCTTGATAGGCTTTCAATAGACAGACCTGAAAGATTTCATAATATTTTAAGAAAATACCGCGTAGACATCTGGATTTCCGGACATTCACACTTCCCCAGCTGGCTTCCAGGCACTGTAATTACAAACCACAATATGGGCGGGACAACCTTTATTGACAATGGAGCAATAAGGGACGATTTTATGACAACCGTTGAATCAAGATTTATTTTTCTTAAGGAAGGAAGCAACTCTGCGCTGCTTAAAACAAGAGTCCACAATTCGGGCAGATTCAGAGACGGTATTTTTTCAATTCCACTTTCGCATGCATTTAAAAAGAAATGACTTACTGGAAATATTACGGCATCTTACTAAAAATTTTCAATAAACAGGGTCTTTATTATAAAAAAAATATTCATCAGGATAAAAGAAACCCCCGGTTTTTGCCAGGAAAACTAAATTTTTCTTGACCATTACATTAAGAGCTTAAAATTGTTTTAAATAATTAATTCCGTTTATAATTCATTAATATATTTTTTATCAAAAAAAATTCCGTAACACCTGCCAGTGATCCGGATTGCATTCAAGTGCTCACATTGAATTAATTATTAACTTAATATTTTCAGAGGAAACAACATGGTTCATTCATTGTTTAAAAAAATCTTATTTATTGCATTCATTTCATTTACTCTCATCTTTTTTACAACCCAGGAATATGGCTATACCCAGGAGAATGAAAATCCGGTGCAGACAGATGCGATAACTACAAACGAAGGAAATTCATTTTTCTTTAACGGCGGTCTTTCTACTGATACAAACCCATTCTGGACTCCCGAGGAAACTGCCTTTAAAAAGGGAATGCGCTATTCTATACTAATAGGCTTCCCTCTTGTTCATGCAGTATACGGTGTTACAGTCTGGAAGTGGGGAGAAAATAGCGACTGGAAATGGGCTGAAGAACGCTGGTTTCAGGGTGACACAGACTCAGGTGGAGCGGATAAGACAGGACACTTCTTTGCTCATTATCTGGTTTCCCGGGCATCATATTCATTTTTCAGCTACACTGAAAAAAACCAGAATGTCGCCCTGGCATATTCAGCGTTGACTGCTGCAGGTGTAGGAGTTTTAATTGAAGTTGGTGATGCCTATACAGGAAAATACGGTTTTGCCTATGAGGATATAGTCGCTGATTTTCTCGGAGTAGCTTCTGCAGTAATACTGGACAAATATCCTGTTGCGGATGAATTTATTGGCATCACTGCTACGTACTGGCCTACAAAGGCATTTAAAAAATTTGACGACAAAGATTATGGAAATTTTGCCGGTGATTACAGCGGATGGAAATATTTAATGAATTTCAAGCTTGCCGGCTTTAAATACATTGGTTTTGATATACCCGAATTTATGCGTTATATTCAGCTGGATATAGGATATTATACCAGAAACTACACAGAATATGACCAGGAATACAATCCCGGTAAAGAACCGAAACGTCACTGGTCTTTCGGAGCTTCTGTAAATATGCGCGAAGTCACAAGAGATATATTCAGGAATCATAAAACCGCAGGATGGGTGGCAGAACAGCCATTTAAATATTATCACGTGCCTATCGGGTATGCAAATGAAAAGTCAATCTAAACAATTTTCTTAGTTTTAAATTGGCAGGGGGAAAATCAGAAGTACAATCCGGCGGGAAATGATCCTGCTCAGGATCATAAAAAATAAATCTACCTGATTTTCCCCTGCAAAAGCCGCATGTAAATTATTTAATTCTTTAAATAATCATATTCAGCCCCGGCTTGCCAGCCGGGAAGAGATAATGATATGCGGCTTTTTTCACTCACTTCCTAACTTACTTCAGCAATAACATTACCGTCATCATAATCAATCTGCACATTAATAGATTTGTTACTGAAAGTTTTCAACCTCACACAGACCTTTGAGATTGCATCACATAACTGCTTTTTCTGCTGTTCACTCAGGAGTCTGTTAATTGTTATCGGGGAAATATCGGCAGAAGAAGGTGCAGGGAGATTTGATATTCTCATTGAATACGTTTTATAAAAGCAGGATACTTCATATTTCCAGAAAACTTTTTTATTTTTTTCCACCCAGTCGCTTATTGTTTTGGACAGTTTTATTTTCTCAAGATTTTCCTGTTTCTCTTCTAAAAATTTTTCCTGAGCTGTATTCATTGTATTTCCCTCCCAATATTTTATTTATATAACCTGAAACTGTTTCCAGAGACTCCAGAAATTCATTCCTTTCATCTGCGGAAAATCCGGATATTAATGTTTCCAGGTATTTGTCAAAGTCATCCCTGATAAGAGCTGA
This sequence comes from uncultured Leptospirales bacterium, assembly GCA_964468455.1. GTDB lineage: Bacteria > Spirochaetota > UBA4802 > UBA4802 > UBA5550 > JBBAGC01. Next base: position 6,126 of record CAYYKZ010000117.1, read on the forward strand.
CGCATTAATTCCTTTTTCTGTAAGAGATAATTTTATAATCCTTCTGTCATTTTCAGTAGAATTTCTTGTAATAAACCCCTGTTTTTCAAGACAATCCACCGATCGGGTAAATGAACTTTTCTCAATACCTGTCATCTGGCTGATCTGAGACATGGAGCTGTTTTTATTCTCATCAATCAACATCAGGATGTTTATCTGGGTTTTGTTTATATCAAGATCCAGCATTGATATATCATGATCATAAAAGACTTTTTTAACAAACTGTGGAAGAATGGTTATCCTGTCCCTGTACATGATTCCCCCCTTGAAAGAACGGAAGCAAATGTTGCAAATCCAACAGTTGCAAATACAACCATTTTTTTAGATATATCCGATTCTGTCAATGACTAATCAGGAGTGATTATGCTGGAGAAGCTTTAGTAAGATTCATAATAACCGAAAAAAAGAGCGCTTATGATAAAGCGCCCTTTCCCCCAGGTATATTTGCAAATATATTATTTTTCAGTTAAATACCTGTTTATTCCCTTTGCAGCTTCCCTTCCCTCATGTATTGCCCATACAACAAGAGAAGCCCCTCTTACAGAATCTCCGGCAGAGAATATCCCCTGTTCCGATGTCATAAAATCATTATCAACAGAAATATTCCCCTTTTCATTCAGCTTAAGCCCAAGACCTTTAACCAGCCCCTCATGATGAACGTGTGAAAAACCCATTGCTATCAGAACCAGGTCTGTTTCAATTTCAAATTCTGATCCGGGTATTTCCCTCATTACATCATGTCCGTTTTCATCCTTCTCCCATTGGACCTTAACAGCATGCGCCCTTTTCACTTTACCATCTTCACCGGAAAAGCTTAAAGTTTTAACTCCC
>CAYYKZ010000117.1:7010-7880 GCA_964468455.1 uncultured Leptospirales bacterium
ACATTCTGTCACACCCTTCTTCATGGGAACTGGAAGTTTTTTTAAGCTTGGGCCACAACGGCCATGGCTCTTCATTTGTTCTTCTTGGAGGAGGCTCAGGAAGAATCTCAACCTGGGTAATACCCGCAGCGCCCTGTCTATTTGCATTACCGACACAATCAGAGCCTGTATCACCGCCGCCTATTACAAGCACCTTTCTATTGATTGCCTTAATAAGTTCATCTTCAGGGATAAAGTCTCCTCTCACCCTTTTGTTCTGCTGCCGTAAATAATCCATGGCAAAATGGATACCATCAAGACTTCTTCCGCCTACCTCCAGATCCCTTTCAAGCCGCGCTCCAATTGCTATCATAACTGCGTCAAATTCACTTTTAAGATTTTCAACAGGGTAATCGGAACCTACTGTCACTGATGTTCTGAATTCGATTCCTTCAAGAGTAAGAAGATCAAGTCTCCTATCTATAACTTTTTTATCCAGTTTAAAATCAGGTATGCCAAAGCGGAGATATCCTCCGGCTCTGTCCTCAGACTCAAATACTGTCACACTATGGCCGAACCTGTTTAAAATATCTGCACAGGCAAGACCCGCAGGCCCGCTCCCGATAATAGCTACTTTTTTCCCGGTTCTTTTTTCAGGCGGATTAGGTTTTACAAGGCCAAGTTCAAAGGCCTTTTCTATAACGGAAAGTTCATTCTGTCTTATTGTTACAGGTTCATCATTTATTGAAAGAACACATGAGGCCTCGCATGGAGCAGGGCAAACTCTGCCTGTAAATTCAGGGAAGTTATTGGTTTCTGTTAAAATATCATAGGCTCCTTTCCAGTCTTTCTTATATATCATTTCCTGCCATTCAGGCATTATATTTTCAA
>CAYYKZ010000118.1:0-7828 GCA_964468455.1 uncultured Leptospirales bacterium
ATTATAGTATACAGGTATACCTGTTTCCAGTTTATTCATAAGCTTTGCGGCATTTCCCTTGTTCAATACTTCAAGGTAGGGCCAGATTTTATCCCCTCTGTACTCTTTCCCGTTAACACTGTATGTGTAGGTGAGCCTCACCTCCCATCGCGCGCTTGGTGTGGGTCCCAAAGCCTTGTCTGACCTGACTACCTCTTTGCCGTGAATCGTGGCAGTTGTTTGCGGCCACCTTAAGAGCCGCAAACTTCTTTTCCCCATTGATATGCTAAACAGAAGAGCAGCAAAGGATAGTACCAGTATAAATATTCCTGTAATCATGGTTTTATCACTCCCCTGTAAATTCCGGTTATAGTTTATTTCGGATTATTTTTAACAGCACGGGCCATCTCTTCCCCTATTTGAAGGAGTACTGAAAATTCCGCCTCTTTAGGTGAACAGGTGGCTTCAACAGATGGCCCTATTCTTTCCCACTTGACCCTGTCTGCAAATGCATTAAGATTATTCACACCTCCGCCGCTCCATGACTTGCATCCAAAGATTCCAAGGTATCTGTTTTTAAGACCGCTGTGTTCAATCTTGTTTATTACAGATTCCATGGGAGGGAAAAGATGAGTATTGTAGGCGCATGAACCAAGCAATACACCTTTGTATCTCCAGATATCGCTGATTATATATGATAGATGGGTTTTTGATGCATCATATATTTTTATGTTTTTAATCCCCTTTTCAGAGATTACCCGGGCAAGGTAGTCTGCCATTTTTGCTGTATTCCCGTACATTGTTCCGTAAACAATTACCACACCTTCTTCAGCTTCATATCTGCTCCACTTGTCGTAATAGTCAATAATGACATCAGGCCTGCTCCGCCAGATGGGGCCATGGGTACTCATTATGGTTTTAATTTCGATGTCAGAGAGCCGTTTAAGCGCTTTCTGAACCATGACAGAATAGTTTGAAACTATGTTTGAGTAGTATCTTCTGATTTCATCTTCATATACTTCTAAATTTACTTCATCGTCAAATATTCCTCCGTCAAGAGAACCGAAGCCGCCAAAGGCATCCATGGAAAAAAGGATTTTATCGGTTTTATCATATGTCATCATGGTTTCAGGCCAGTGGATCATTGGGGTAATAAAGAATGTCAGCTTGTGATATCCCAGGTCAAGCTCATCACCCTCTTTTATTTCATACAGGTTTTCTGTAATACCGTAAAAGTTATTAAGAAATTCAAAGGTCTTTTTGTTCCCCACAATTTTGATATCAGGGTAGGCTGAGATAACAGCATGCATTGATCCGGAATGATCCGGCTCCATATGATTTACTATAAGGTAGTCGATTTTTTTATCACCGATTATTTCCCGTATTTTGGAAAGAAACTGATCGGTTTTGTTGAATTTAACAGTATCAATGAGAGCAACTTTTTCATCATTGATAAGATATGAGTTGTATGCAACACCCTTATCCAGGGGCCAGAAATTTTCAAAAAGGGTGGTTTCTCTGTCATTTACGCCAATCCAGTGAACTTTATCTGTAACAGGTACTCTGCAATCCATAGTTTTCCTCACAATAGTTTCAAGATTATAAAATCAATTATAAGCGGAGGGCGGATCAATTTCAACAATAAAAGGGATTAGTTTTGATTAAGAAATTATAAAAAATAGAGGGACTGCAGTAACTGCAGCCCCTCCTGAAAAACGGGGGAAATCATCTGAGGGTGCGCCGGTTACTTGTCCTCAGGATATAATGAATCGATGATATTATTGTAATTCTGATTAATAGCTTTTCTTTTTAACTTGGATGTTGGAGTAAGTTCACCGGACTCCTGTGTAAGTTCATTCGGCAATAGCCTGAAATTTTTTATTTTTTCAACCTGCCCCAGATCTTTAGTAGCTTCATCAATTCTTTCTCTGTAAAAGTTTATTATTTCCGGGTGATTTACCAGATCTTCTTTTCCGGTGAAGGCTATCCCTTTTTCAGAGGCATACTGCATAAGCAGCTCAAAAGAGGGTACTATTAGAGCTGAAATATATTTTCTGCCATCTCCAATAGCAACAGCCTGGTCAACATATATGTCTTCCTTAATACTTGTTTCTATCAGGAGCGGTGAGATGTTTTTACCGCCTGCTGTAATTATCAGCTCCTTGATCCTGTCAGTTATTTTAATATACCCTTCAGGTGTAATCTCGCCCACATCTCCCGATTTAATCCATCCGTCAGATGTAAACATAGCCTTAGTGGCTTCCTCTTTTTTCCAGTAGCCGGCCATCTGTGCCGGGCTTGTCATCTGCAGCTCTCCTTCATCGGAAACACGTACTTTCATTAAGGGAACAGGTTTTCCGCTTGTGCCGAATCCTATATCTTCAGGTGTACATACACAAACAACAAAAATTTCAGTCATCCCGTAACCAAGGCCCATATTAAGGCCTGCATTGTAGAAAAAGCGGTTGATCTCCGGATTAAAAGGAGCTCCTCCAACATGAAAAAATTTACATCGTCCTCCCACAGCATCCTGTACTTTACTGAGCACCAGCTTTTTGGCTATGGCATGTTTAAATTTCAGCCCCATTGGGATAGACTTTTTTTTATGATAAAGGGGATAGTACTGCGATCCGATGTTGAGAGCCCATCCGAAAAGTTTCTGTTTTGCAGGGGGGGCGGATTTAAGCCCTTCTGTAATTGTGCCGTATATTTTTTCCCACACCCGTGGTACACTTGTCATATAGTGAGGTTTTACCTCTTTAAGAAATTCCATTATCTGCTTTGTATCGTGACAATAGTGATTTTCCGCTCCCCGGTCGAACATAAAGTAAGTCCATGAGCGCTCAAATACATGGCTAAGAGGCAGAAAACAGAAACTTACATCATCTTCACCTATGGGCATTGGGTATCCTGTTGAAAAAAGCATTGTAAGAAAGTTGGTATGTGTAAGCATTACACCCTTGGGTTCCCCGGTTGTGCCGGATGTATATATGAGTGTTGCCAGGTCTTGACCTTTGGCTGAGGAGATCCTTTTATTTAATTCTGAATCATTGTCAGTGTTATGCCCAAGCTTAATAAAATCATCAAGATATATACTCTCTTCACCTATGAGCTTTACAGCTCGGTCAAATACAATAATTTTTTTCAGATATTTTGAGGTTTTCATAACCTCAATTGCTGCATCATACTGTCTTTTGTCATTAACGAACATAATCCTGATTTCAGCATCATTAACGATATATTCAGTTTCCTTTACAGAGTTTGTCGCATATACAGGAACAGTAACTCCTCTGATGCTGAGGATGCCCGCATCTGCAATACTCCATGCTGCCATATTCTGGGAAAAGAGTCCCACCATCTCATGCTCTTTGACATCCCATTTAAGCAGGGCCTTTGCCACACCATCAATTTTATAACCAAACTCTTTCCAGGAAGTTGCAACCCATGTCCCGGATGTTTTGTCTTTAAGTGCAACCTTGTCGCCAAATTTCAGAACACGATCCCTGATCATTACTGCCAGGTGAGGATTTTTTTGCAGATATTCCTGATACTCCCTTTCATAACTGTTTACCGACATTTTTTGCCTCCGCAGGTATATATTTTATATCTGATAATATTCATATCATTTATAAAACAATAAGTCTACAGAGCTTATAAATCGGGTGTTTTTATAATTGACGGATTTATAAAACGGTTGTTTTTATAATTATTAGATCTGATTAAATGGCGGCTGATAATGGCTGATTCTGTGATTATTTTTTTTGTATTCAGTTCCTCTCTTATAGCTTTTATCATAGCACTGGGAGAACTTGTTCAGAAAAACAAAACCTTTGTTGATTATATATTTCTTTTATCATTTTTCGGGCTCTCCTGCTGGTATCTGCAGCTTTCGTTTTATGCAACAGGAATCTATCCTTATGAATCTGTAAGGTTTTATATTCTCTCAGCTCTTGCACCGGTCGCTTTTGCTGTACCTCCGTTAATGTCAAACAGATACAGGTGGATAATTACAAATAGGCATGCTGTAAGGAAAAAATATCTTTTTGTTTTTATACCCTCTATTATTTCACTGGTCATAGTATCTCTCCCTTTGTTTGTTCCAGCCCTGAGGTATAACGGGAACTTATATTTTAATGACGCTATTATCAGCTCCCGCTTTTATGAACTCCCTCTCTATTTTAAGATAGTATACAGCATGGTTCCGCTGGAAAGTGTTTATCTGATATTTATGATGATTCCTGTACTTACAGGGCTTTTCAGTATTGTACGAAATAGCAGAGGAACAGTAACAGGGGATGCTTCAACACTGGGCTATATTTTTGCATCACTTATAACCTTTTCAAATTTTATGGCAGTAGCAGGTCTTGTTTTTTATCTTCCATTTCTTAAGTTTGCTATTCTTTTTTCAACTGCTGTAATGACCGGGCTCTACCTTGTAACGCAGAGGCATCCTGATTACAACAGGCTTCTTAGAAATATAACAAGAAAGCATAATTATGAAAAATCTCAAATTAAAGGCCTCAATATTGCAGCAGTAAAACAGAGGCTTCTCGAACTTATGGAAGATGAAAAAATTTTTGCCGATGAGGACCTGTCACTGGCATCTCTTGCTGATGAACTTGGTATAAGTCCTCATCAGTTATCAGAGATTCTTAATCGTGAAATCGGAAAAAATTTCAGCACTTTTGTAAATGAATACAGGATTAAAGAGGCTATGCAGTATCTGATTGATGAACCGGATAGATCAATTTTATCTATTGGTGTAGCGGTTGGATTTAATTCTGCAACTACTTTCAATTCTGTTTTCAGCAGATCCACAGGCATGACCCCGGGCAGATACCGCAGAGTTAAAATCTCATCATAAAGAATCTGACCGAAGTATTGTATTAAAGAGCTTTGGCGGTAAAATATTCTGTATTTTATGTTTGATCTTATACGGCAGAAATTTAGTATTGCCGTAATACGTGTTCTTATCCGTGAAATATTATTTTTTTAATGAACACTGTTTCTTAAAAAAATTATTTCACATACTTTTCCAGGAACATGTATTAAAAACTAAATATATAGAAGAATCGGAGGAAGTATGGGAAATCTTGAACAGTGGCAATGGAAAAACCAGGAGCTGAAACCGTTTTCGTGGCATTTTTATAATTCATGCGAGAGGTTCCCGGATAATGATGCGCAGCTGTTTAATGCTGATCTTTATCATGGGGACAATAACGGCCGTTTTACCTGGGCAGAGATGCGTGAAAGGGTAGAGGCTATGGGGTGTGCATTGATGTCTTTAGGCCTTGAGGCAGGTGACAGGGTTGGAATTATGTCCGGGAGCAGCCCCTTGTGGACACACGCAGATATGGCAATATGCTGCACAGCTGGTGTGAGCGTTACAATCTTCCCCACCCTTTCTTTCAGAGAGGCCGGATATATAATGAAGGATTCCGGGAGCAGATATTTATTTGTAGGTGATGAAAAGAATTTGCAGATGATGCTTGATGGCTTTAATGAGATGCCTGCCCTGAAAAAAATCATTATACTTGATATGGCTTATGAAAGTAAAGATGAAAGGGTTATGGGCCTTAAAGAATTTATTGAGCTTGGCAACAAGTGGAAGAAAGATAATTATGATAAATATCTGGCCAGAAAAGACAGTATTAAAATTGATGACTGGTATACAATAATATATACTTCAGGCACAACCGGTGAGGGTAAGGGCGTTGTACTGACTCATTTTAATGGTGTATCCCGTATGATGGGTGTTGATGAATTCTGGACAAGATACGGCATGGATATTAATGAAAATGACAGGACTTTATGTTTTCTCCCTCTCTCTCATATTTTTGACAGAGGCTCATGTCAGCTTGCGGCAATAATTTTCGGCTCAACAATAGCTTATGCTGATAAGCCTGGTACACTTCTTGATGATATGCAGAAATATAATCCCACCTGGATTAACTGTGTACCAAGGCTTTATGAAAAAATATATATACAGTTCAAACAGGCTATGGCTGAAAATCCCACAAAAAAGAAAATATTTGACTGGGCATTAAAAGTGGGCGCAGAGGCTCTGGAATACCGGAAAGATGATAACGGCTGTTATAATATGCATAAGGATTTTGATCTGGCATCGAAACTTCCATTTATGCTTAGAATGAAATTCAAAATCGCGGATAAACTTTTTGCAAAGGTGAGAGGACTTTTCGGCAACAGCTTCAGGCATTCATTTTCAGCGAGCGCGGGTATTGCACCTGAGCTGCTTAAGTTTTTTTATACAATCGGTCTTGCTGTAGTTGAAGGATACGGTTCTACTGAAAGTTTTAATGCCTGTATTCTTAACCCTGTTACTGCATGCAAGCCGGGTTATATGGGTATAAACGCCAATGGGGGACAGTCGCGAATTGCTGAAGATGGTGAACTTGAAATTTCTGAGGCTGGAGTATTCGGCCAGTATCTTAACAAGCCGGAAGTAACTGCTGAATCATTCACAGAGGATGGATGGTTTCAGACCGGTGACCTGGTTATTCAGGATGAAAAGGGATATTATAAGATTATTGACAGGAAGAAAGCCATTATATGCACAGCTGTTGGTAAAAATATTGCTCCTGCAAAACTGGAAAATCTTTTTTCAACAAGCAGTTATGTTGAGCAGATATTTTTTGTAGGTGATGAAAGGAATTTCATAAGCGCCCTCATAGTACCCAGTTTTAATTATTTTATTGAAATTTTCAATAAAGAGGGTATTTCCTATGACAAGTCCGCTCTTGTTTATGATGATTCAACCGGTGTGTCTATATGCACAAAAGTTGGTGATGACTTTATCAGCAATCCCCGCTTAAGAGAGCTGATTAAAGGTGAAGTTGACGCTGCTAATGCTAATCTTGAAAAATTTGAACAGGTGAAGAATTTTGCCGTACTCAATGAAAGATTTACCGAGCTTAATGGTATGCTTACACCGTCCCAGAAAACAAAGAAAAGAGTAATCCTTGACAGATACTCTGATAAGATTGATAATATGTATAGTTAATCAGTAGATTTTATGATTAACTATTAATTCAGAAATCAGACAATATACCCGCTGTACACAACAGCGGGTATATTAAAAAAGAGATACCTATGAAAAATCCTCTAAGCAGTATCCGCCGGGAGCTTAAAGAAAATTCTGATGAACACACCAGGGAATCGGGTAAAAGATTCTTTAAAGAAGAAATAAAATCCTACGGTGTAAAAACCCCGCTGGTAAAAAAAATAAGTAAAAAGTTTTATGCAGAAATAAAAGATCTGGAAAAGGGCGAAATTTTAAATCTCTGCGAAAAGTTATGGCTCTCCGGATATATGGAGGAGGCATTTATCGCCTGCTACTGGGCATATGCTTTAAGAAAAAAATATGAGCCATCTGATTTTGATGTTTTCGAAACATGGGTAAATAAATATGTGACCAACTGGGCTGCATGTGATACACTCTGTAATCATACAATCGGTGATTTTGTTGAAAAATATCCTGAATATATATCATCTCTGAAAAAGTGGGCTTTATCGGAAAACCGGTGGATGCGCCGTGCTTCAGCTGTTACTTTAATTATACCTGCCCGCAGAGGATTATTTCTTGAAGATATTTTTGAAATTGCAGATTTACTGCATGATGATACGGATGATCTGGTTCAGAAAGGTTACGGCTGGATGCTTAAATCCGCAAGTCAGGCTCATGAAAAAAAGGTTTTTGATTATGTAATGAGTAAAAAGGATACCATGCCCAGAACCGCTCTCCGATATGCCATAGAGAAAATGCCTGCTGAACTGAGAAGCATGGCAATGGCAAAATAGTTTTGCAGGTGCTGAATTATTCAGAAATAAT
>CAYYKZ010000119.1:0-7804 GCA_964468455.1 uncultured Leptospirales bacterium
CGCGATTTTACGCGCGAAATTTTAAGCATTAACTGTCAAAAAGGACTTTTCAGAAAATTTTAAGCATTAACTGTCAAAAAGGACTTTTCAGAATGAAAAGATCCTTTCATGGGGAGGGCCTTTTTCTTTATAGAGACATTTTGTGTAATGAACAGGTCTTTATATAAGGGCATTTTCCTAGAAAAAAAATTAAAACTGAAAACGGGGAAGCCAGGTATAAGCAGAATATTATGGCCAAGTATTTAACAGCGATTTCCTTTGAAATAATTGGTGAAAAAAGCCGGGATCTCCGTGATATAGAATTTGCCTATATTGAGTACAAGCAGATTTATTCACTTAATCCGGGGCTTGATCTTGTGAAAGAGGACCTTTTAAGGCTGTCAAAGCGTCTTAACTATATGGATGATTATAATGACTGGAGCCGGAAATTCGGGAGAAAATTTAATTCCTCTGATAATAACGGTGAACTGGTTACAGTATTTCAGGCAGGAAGAAGCGCTATAGAAAAATCCAGGGGCTCTCTTCTTAAAGATCCCATGATGGAAGCGGCAGTAAGGGTTACATTAAATACAAAAAGCCTTGCTGCAGGTGTGACAATAGCTACTGTGCTGGTGACACTTCATAATGCTGAAAATCCCATACCTAAATTTGTCAAAAGGCCAAACAGTGTTAATTCTGTAAGAGTTAACATTGCGGGTAAAAGGTTTAATACCTTTGAGCTTGTGGATGTTGAACAGACTGCTGTACAGAATCTTGAGGATGATTATGGCAGATTATATGCGAAGGTTGCTGCTTCGGTAGCTTTAAAGGCTGCAGCTTCAGTGGCGGCAGGTCTGGCTGCAAAAAAACTGGCAGAACAGAGCAAACAGCTTGGCGGTTTTGCTTCACTTATAGGGGCAGCTGCAAGTCTTGGAACAGGTGCTGCTCTTTTTTCACAGATGAAACCTGATTTGAGGTGCTGGCATACTCTGCCTGCAAATTTTCAGCTGGGAAGGGAGTTTCTGCCTCCGGGGAACTATACTGCCCAATTTCAGTTTATGGGTAGAGGTGGTGTTGTTTCCACAGCAGAAAAAGAGGTTGAAATAAAAAAGGGTGAGAAGACACTGGTAAATCTTAGAACTCTTTTTTAAACAAAGGATTGCATATAATGCCTCAGAATAGTAATAATAACAGAACGGGAGAAAATAATTCTCCCGTTCTTTTTAACCATGATTTTATTGATAGTCTTATTTATCCTGCAGGAATTATTTCCCGCAAAGGAATAATTGAACATGCAAACAGGCCTTTTATTGATATTTTCGGCCTTGAAAAAGACCTGGGTATGTTTAACTGGCCCGCTTTTTTTTCAACTGACTGCAAGAAAATTGTTGCAAGGGCCTTTATAAATTCTCTTAACGGGGCTTTTACCTCCTCTGCAGTTGAGCTTAAACTTGCGGAAAATTCGGATCAGAACAATACGCCGGTTGAAATACTTATGCAGCCTCTTATGAATGAAGGGAATGTATCATCGGTTCTTGTTTTCATAAAAAATAGTGATAAAAATAATAAAACTGACAATTATTCTGCGGATAATACCTCTGATGATTATGGTGATTCTCATTATTTTGAGTTTTCTCCCCTCCCTTTGATACGCTTTAATCGGAATATGACAGTATACATGTGCAGCAGGTCTTTTGAGGGGGTAGTGGGTTATAAATGTGAGGAAATTTCCAATCCCGATACGCAGGTTGTTAAATCACTTTTTAAATATGATGCTGAAAAAATAAAAAATTATATTACAGAAATTATAAATGGTAATATCCCTTTTAAGCGTATTGGTGAAATAAAGATACGCACTAAAAATGATGATGAACGTGTAGTAAATGTTATAATATACCCGGTTTCCAATAATAATGAAATTACTGCCATTGACCTATTAATGGAAGATATAACAATGCTTAAAGATCTGAAATACCGGTTAAGCATAGCTAAAAGAATAAATCTTTTGAGCGATATTGGCAGAGGATTTATTCATTCCATAAACAACACCACAAATGTAATTCTTAACCAGACTCAGCTTCTTCAGATAATAACAGAAAAAAAGTCTGTTCTTGATGGGCTTAAACAGGTGGAAAAATATGTTCATGATGTAATCGAGCATATTAGAAGAATTCAGAATTTTCTCGATGAAAGAGAGGAAGGTGAAATTGAGAGGAAGGAGTCACTTTCTAAAATAATAAATGATTCTGTAGAATTTGTAAAAATACATTTTAAAGTTGAAGAGAACAGAAAAAGACGCGGAATAACCATTGAGCGCAATTATGATAATAACCTGAATATTAAAACAGATACCAGATTCCTCAGGGAGCTCATAATATGGGGTGTATTAAGAGTTTCCGCATATGTTGAAAAAAAAGGGACAATCTCCATCGAATTAAATAAAAACGAATTTTACTCACTGTCAATTTCAGTAGAGAAAAGTGTTGTATCAGATAAAGAGAATATTGTCCCCTTCACTATTGACGGATTTTCCCCCTCTGAGATCAGAAATGCTGCTGAAAAAATAAATGTGAAAATTATTGAAGAGGAATCTGGTGACAGATATTCAATTAAGATAATATTCCCGAAAAATTCCATACTTGAAGATGAAGAGATACTTAATATCAACAGGGATTACAGTATAAGAGATAAGGATATCCTTATTGTTGAGGACGAAAAAGCTCTTCAGCTTATCCTGGGGAATCTTTTTGAAAGGATGGGTAACAGAGTTTTTATTACTGACAACGGGTGTAAAGCCTTTGAGGAATTTAAAACCAAAGATTATGATATGGTAATAAGCGATTATGATGTTTCCGGATTAACCGGGATAGAACTTGCTGCAAGAGTAAAAGAGATTAATGAAAATACCTTAACAGTTCTTCTTTCAGGATGGTCTCTTGGGGACCTTAAAGTTTATGACCGGTTAGTTGATTTTTATATTGCCAAGCCTTTTAATATAGATGACCTCTTAAAGGGTATCGCAACAGCAATGCCTTTAAAAAAGGTAGGCAATAATTCCTGACTATGTCCGCTTTTCATGCGGAGGGTATGTTGAATCATTAATTTTTACATTTATTTACTCCTTAAATTTTATACGGTTGAGGAAATTTTGTGCGTAAAATTATTTTTCTGACAATAATTGTTTTTTCTCTGGCCAGCTGCGGCAGAGAGGAGATTGTCAGGTTTTACGGGCCTGCTGTACGGGCGGATGTTGAAGTAATATCCGGAAAAGCAGGGCTTATAAGATCATTTTATGCGGATGTTCTTGTTGAACATGTTCAGAAGGATGACTGGGAGCATATTGTTTCTTTCCCTTTTTTTAGAGGAGGAGGTTCTGTTTATCCGCTTGAACCGGCATTTCATGTTATTATTGAAAATACCTGGAATAAACCTTTTACTGTGACAGGTGTTTATCTGATATGCGGCAACAGGAGAATTGAAGCTGAATACTTTGATTCTTATGGAGATAAAAGTTTTCCACATAACCGTTACAGTGTTAATTTAAAGGAGCTATGGAAAAGAAGGCGTATTCTTAACAGGAGCGAGCTTGTAAGGGATATTGATTTTAAAAACAGCACTGTGAATTACAGTCTTGATTTTATTGCACCAGGAGACAGAGTATCGGAGTTTTACCTGTTTAATTCTATTCCTGCCGGATGCGGGAGTGTAAAACTTGCAGTTGCCATAAAATATCTGGACATGGAAAAAGTTATTGATTTTGATATTACCAGGGTCATTTATAGCAGAAACAGGAGTTTCTAACTGGAGTAAACCATGAAAATTGATGAGAAAGAAATTGTAAAAGTGGCAAATCTTGCCCGTCTTGATCTTGCAGATGATGAAAAGGCGGAGTTTTCAAAGCAGCTTAATGATATAATTGAATATGTTGAGAAGATAAATGAACTCGATACATCAGGAGTTAAGCCTGCTGACCATATAGTTGAAATGAAAAATGTAACAAGAGAAGATAGTGTTGCAAAATCGCTGGAAATTTCAGATATTGAAAAAATAGCCCCTGATTTTGACAGAGGGCATATTGTTGTACCCAGGATTATTGAGTAAATATGGCGGTAAAAAACAGACGGCTTTTTGTTGCTTTACCTCTTGAGGACCCTGCAGTTTCAGCTTCTCTGGAAAGCATCCTGAGTGAACTGAATTTATTTAAAAAAGATCTCAAAATAGTTGATAACCTTAATTATCATATAACACTTAAATTTCTGGGTGATGTAAAACAGGATACTGCTGATAAGCTTATTGAGTCCTTTAAAAAAATTGATCCCGGTACATCTTCTGTTCCATATGAACTTAAGGGACTGGGGTGTTTCCCTGATTTCTCAAGGCCCTCTGTAATATGGGCAGGGATAACCTGTGATATGAAGCCTCTTCTGGATATGCAGAGAATCATTGAATACTGGTCATCCACATTCGGATTTGAAAGGGAAAAAAGAAGATTTACTCCCCATCTTACCCTTGCGAGGGTAAAGAGAGATACTGTGATGGAATCTGCCCTTAAAGATTTTATTACAAATAACAAAGAAACTTTTTTTACAGAGTCTCTTTTCAGTGAGTGCGCACTTTATGAATCATTTCTGCACCAGTCAGGGCCTGAATACAAAAAACTCGTATCAATAAATTTTTAATGAAGTACCGGTAAATATGGAGAAAGATCAATGGCTGAATTAATAAAAAAACCTGAAGAAATTGCAGAGAATCATTTTCTGCTTAATATAAAAATTGACAGTAATACTTCGGTGCCCGGGCAGTTTGTAAATGTCAGAGCTGCAGAGGGATTTGAGCCTATGCTGCGGCGTCCCTTTTCAATTTTTGATTCTGAGGGTGATACAATAAGTATTGTTGTGCGGGTAATAGGCAGGGGAACATCCCTTATCAGTGAGATGAATCCGGGACCTATTAATATTACCGGGCCTTCAGGCAGCGGCTTTACCATGGAAGAGGGGAAGGAGATTCTTGTCGCAGGGGGCGGCGTAGGGAATGCGCCTCTCTATTATCTTATGAAAGAGCTCAAAAAGCGGGGAAACAGGATTACATATATATATTGCGCAGGATGCAGTGATTTTATTTTTGCTGCAGATATGTACAGGGATCTTGCGGATGAATTTATTGTTGCAACAGATGATGGCTCTGCAGGAGTAAAGGGCTTCGGTACAGATGTAATGGCTCATGTGATTTCAGGTGAGCAGTTCAGCAGGATTTACACCTGCGGCCCGGACCCCATGATGGGGAAAATTGTGAAACTGGCCCATAAAAATGTTCCTGTTGAGGTTTCTGTGGAAAACTATTTCGGCTGCGGAGTAGGACTTTGTGTGGGATGTACAGTTGATACTGTTGACGGCTACAAAAGGGCCTGTGTTGAAGGCCCTGTAATGGACGGCAGAAAAATCCTCTGGGATAATATGCCGGATTAAATATTATTTCTCTGTTTGAAAAAGTTCTTTTTTCTCAGCGGGCCTGAATTTTTCAGGAGTTTCCCCTACCTCCCCGGATACAGGGGAGACACATGACAGTCAGGTCTCAATCCCCATTGCCGGAAGTACCCATCGATTTACAGCAAGAAAAAGAGCAAATACTATAAACATCCCTATCATTGCATATGTAAGTTCCTTATCTTCATTTCGTTCTGCTTTATTCATATACTACTTTCCTTTAATTTTCAGTTATTTCTAAAGGATTAGACATCAGTATTTTTTTTAGTTACAGCTGTAAATAGCATCTTTTTTACTGCATCTGCCCGGGTCAGTCCTCTGTGGAACAGAAGGTGAGGTTCTGTTATGTAAAAAAGGAGATTGGCGGAGTGAATATAATTATCAAAAAGCTAAGGAATAACTACTGTAAAAATTTACATTAATTACCGATAATTTTTTAAAGAACGGAATTATTAAAAGCAAATGAAACTATTTAAAAGAAAAATAATCATTACTTTTGTTCTAGCTGCGGTTTTTATATCCTCTGCCCAGGCAGGGCCGTTTATTAATATTACAGACATTGATGCAGAGTCAGACTTCCCCAGGGTAAAATTAAAAATCAGTGCTGTTGACTCATCCTACCGGGGCCTGAGCGGACTCGATGAAGATAATATCCATATATATGAAAATGGTTTCAGAGTAAATTACATAAGGGTACAGGATATAACATCATTAAGTGATGACCTGTTTCTTGTATTTTCAATTGATTCCAGTAAAAGTATAAGTGCAGATTTTCTTGCCAGAATTAAAAAAAACGCCCGATCCATACTTGAAGCAGCATCACCCGGCGACCGGATAGCTGTTTTCAGATTCAACGACAGGGTCCAGCTCCTCAACAATTTTACTTCTAACAGAGAGGATATATTAAAAAGCATTCAGAGTGTTGAAAGGCATGGAACAAAAACTCTGCTTTACGATTCTCTTTATGATGCTCTGGAGCTTTTAGGAAAAACTGATTCCGGAAGACGTCAGGGCATAATAGTTTTTACTGACGGCAAAGATGAAGGGAGCGTTTTAAGGGCAGATGATGTTATAAAAATAGCAAGGGAGAATGAAGTCCCCTTATGTTTCATCAGTATGCGTAAAGCATCTGAGGCTCACATTCTTTCCAGAATGGCCAAGCTTACAGGCGGAAGCCTGGCTTTTATAGACAAAAGAGATATTGCAGCCCTTTACAGGGTAATTCTTTCCAGAATTAAAAGTGTTTATGAAATTGACTATGTTTCTCTGGCAAAACGTGACGGTGCAAGGAATAACCTGGAGGTGCGCCTTAATTATGGTGACCTGAAAGACAGGGATACCTCGGAATTTTCGGTTGAAAGAAATTTTCTGAAAATGGAGTTTCCCGATTATTTTAATGTACTCCTGGCTTTAATGGTAATACTGCTCCTTATTCTTCTTATTGTGCTGCTTCTGCTTTTTCTGAGAAAGGGGAAGGCCAGGTTTGAAAAAGCCAGGAATGAAAACGCATTTGAGCCGCTTTTTAATGATTACTGCAGAGATGGGAATTATACACCTCTTAATGAAGATGATTTATTTGAAGATGATGGTGAAAAGGAAACACCGGATGTAATGTATTCTGAAGTGTGGCTTTTACGGAAAGACGGGAATTCCACAGGTATAAAAATACCTCTTCTTAAAAGTGAGGCAACACTTGGAACCGGCAGGGAAAACACAATACAGATAAATGATGAATATATGTCAGGGAAACACGCGAGAATCCGCAGGATTGAGGGTGGTTATTATATATACGACCTTGTTTCTGAATCAGGTACATTTCTTAACGGCAAAAAACTTTTAAGGCCCAGGCTTCTGCATGACTGGGATGAAATAAAAACAGGTAAAACAACTTTTATCTTCCGCGGGGTCAGATAAGGCCTTTAATTACTGAATATTGTCTGTTAGATTTATTTCGGATATCCCCATAAGGGGTCGTGTCCGAATTTTTTATTCCAGAATTCTTCCGGATCTGCAAGGGAATCTTTCTTATCTAAATCCTCTTTTGAAAATGAAAATCTGAAATTATAGCAGTAAGTCATAATAATTTTATAGGATTCAATTATCTCTTCTGTCCTGGCTTTACATTCATCCATGTTCTCTTTACAATGGTCTGGATGCCATTGGAAAAGGAGAGCCTTGTATCTGCTGTTTATTTCCGTAAGTGTAGCTTTTTCGCCTAAATTCAGGACTTGAGCTGCTTCATGTATAGTTTTAATCATATGTTTTACTGTTTTGCCGCTTTACTAAGAGCAGAACCTCCCCCTTATGTGACATAAAATAAGTATTGACATATTTAGTGTATG
>CAYYKZ010000120.1:0-7781 GCA_964468455.1 uncultured Leptospirales bacterium
ATTAAAGAATTGAACTGTAACAATATGGCAGACATGGACTGGCGACAGCATCATCCCTGCAAATCCGAAACTGTATGCTATCACTGTATAGGACATTACATCTGACAGAGCGGGGGCCGGTCCTAAAAGATTCATAACTATGGGGAAGCTGGCACCAACAAATCCAACAGCAATACCGGTTGATAAACCGCTTATAAATGGTATCAGCATTATAATGAATAAAACCGGTATATTGCTGCCTGAGAGCTCTTCTCTTACATGTTCCATTATATAAGTTCCGTCAGGAAGGGGTGTTTCTATAAAGGCACTGTAGATTCCAATAACGGCAACCAGTAATACAAGTTTGAAAGTGTTTCCTGATGTTAAAACTTTCGCAAGAATTTTAACTCCGGGGCGTCTTTGTATAATGACAGCAGCTATAGCAACAGTTACTCCTGAAGCCATCGGGAGATAGCCTGATATTTTTGAAGCGCCGGGAATAAAAATTGTGATTGCCGCATAAACAGCAATTATTATAAAAACCGGTGTTAAAAGCAAAGGCATATGAAGAATATTCCGTATGTTCCATGATTGTTCCCTGTCTTCAGATTCAGGTATTTTTTTTAAAAAAACAAAATATCCCGCAGCTATTGCAAAAAAACTGAGTCCAAACTGCAGAATTATAAATCTTCCCGGAGAAAGCCCTGTCAGGTCAAGTGCAAGGAGCACTCCGGGGTATAGAGGCCACCAGTATTCCCATATATGTCTGAACCAGTAGTTTATTTTAGATTTCAATAGAGGGGGAACTTTCAAGTCTCTGTCCATGTCATTAACCATTGGCGCGGAAAAAAGAGCGCCTCCGGGCATGGGCAGCATACCTATAATAGCCGGGAGTACTGCAAAACCTGCTTTGCGGCTTATACTTTTTTTAATTATTGCCACCATGTCATTCATAAAGCCTGTTTTTTCCATGATAGAGGAAAGCCAGATTACAAGAAAGATTACTATTGTGAGCATTATATTATTTTGTGAGGAAATTCTTGTAATACATACATCTATAATACCTGCCATGTTGTGTCCGCACCAGAGAGCGACTAATAATGTTCCGCATGTAACAGCGGCTATCAGGTTTTTCAGTATTCTGTTGAAAATAAGAATTGCTGCCAGGGCAGAAAGAATCCGTAAAATATAAGGTGCATCATAAAGAAAATCCATTGTCAGTTGTCCTTGAAAATTATTGTTTGCCGGTAAGTCTGTCTAAATAGCTGTAAAAACGGGAGGCATGATCTGCAGCTTTCCCGGAATTATAAAATTCAATTTTTCCGGAATTCTTATTGATTTCATTCCCCCTCAGTTCTGAGGTAAGCTGTTTGAGTCTTCGTACAGTTCCCTGGTTCCCGTCTATAATACTGATGCTTTCCGGGAGTATATTTCTGAAATATTCTTTATAAAAGGGGAAATGAGTGCATCCAAGTACAAGAGTGCTGTATCCGGGCAGATTAAAACCGCTGAATTGCTGCTCAAGATAGGGTATTATAATGTCATCCATGAAAATCCCATTTTCACAAAATTCAACAAGTCCGGAGAGGGGCACAGCGTCAACAA
The DNA here is from genome assembly GCA_964468455.1 of uncultured Leptospirales bacterium. Lineage (GTDB taxonomy): Bacteria > Spirochaetota > UBA4802 > UBA4802 > UBA5550 > JBBAGC01. Next base: position 1,585 of record CAYYKZ010000120.1, read on the forward strand.
CATGCTCGCTGTCAAGTTTTGATACAAGCTCCTTGAATCTTTCCTCTTTAAGGGTCAGCTCAGTAGCTGCCACAAGTATACGTTTTTTGCTCCCATTCAATTCAACGGCAGGTTTGACTGCAGGCTCCATGCCGACTATGGGGAAACTGTACTTTTTACGCAGATCATTGACTGCTATGCTGGTCGCGGTGTTGCAGGCAACCACCAGTGCGTCTATTCCTTTTTCAGCAAGATTTTCAGCTGCTTTAAGAACAAGATTTTTAACCTGATCAGGGCTTTTAACTCCATAGGGTGCGTTTTCTGTATCTGCATAATATATATATTCTTCATCAGGGAGCTGGCGTAATGCCTCACTGAGAACTGTAAGTCCGCCAACACCTGAGTCAAAAAAGGCTATTTTCATTGGTTCCTTTCCCGGGGAATAATTTCTATGTATAATTAATCAAAGAGTCAGTTTTTTTAAAGCAAGAATAATTTTGCAGTGCAGAAATTATTTTTAAATTTCTTCCCGGGCGGGCTTAACAGGTTTGTGATGAGGCTTTTAATTGGTGAAGGGTCTTGTTTTTCAGTTAATTTAAAAGCCACTGAAGAGCGTCATTCATATCAAAAAACAGTCTTGATTCAATACCTCTGTTGCCTGCAACCAGCCCTACAAATCCATCTGCTCTTTCTGCAGGGTTGTCCAAGTAAGCCCATTTTATTGAATCAATACTATCTGCATAGGGTATTTCGCCCAGCTCATATTTTTCGGAAAGGGTTAGGGAGCCGGTACTCTGGCGCAAATCAATAAGAACATTTTTTATGTTACTTTGACTGCATTTTTCAGAAATTTTCCGTATAAGACATTCAAATATTTTTAAGGATTGTCTGCCGTTTATTTCTGCAAGAATATAATTGTCTTTGAAAACAATAGAGGTATCTTTCGCCATGGTATTCTTTTATTTTTTAATTTTATATATAAGTATGCTGATTTGCTTATGGAGTGAATACAATAATTCTTAAACCATTACTATGCAAGTTAAATAAAATTTTATCATAATCCAGTTTTTATTGCAGAAAATAGAATTTATTTTCTGAAATAATGTATTGTGTGCAATAATAATTATAATTGTTGAGTAGCTGCAGGTAGTGCGTATTCTATGCATTTAATATAAATATTAGAGCATTTCTGCCTTCATTCAAAAGAGGAAAGATAGTCCCATCTTTTATAAAGCGATTCTATTTCCTCTTCAAGTTTTTCCAGTTCAATCTTTGTTTCATTTACTGAATTTCCCTTATTCTGGTAAAATTCAGGATCAGCCATAAGTTTGTAGATTTCCTTAACTCTGGATTCTTTGTTTTCAATAACCAGAGGGAGAGACTCGAGTTCCTTTATTTCGTTAAATGTTAGTTTTGTTTTTTCTCCGGAAACTTTTTCTTTAGCGGGTTTTTTAATTTTTTTTGCAGCACTTTTTTCTTTTTTTGCCTGAACAAGCCAGTCGTCATATCCCCCTGCGTATTCATTAATCCGGCCGGCACCTTCAAAAGCTATGGTTCCTGTAACTACATTGTTTAAAAATGACCTGTCATGGCTTACCAGAAGAATTGTTCCTTCGTAATCAATAAGTATATCTTCAAGCAGTTCAATTGTTTCAATATCAAGATCATTTGTAGGCTCATCAAGAACCAGAAGGTTCGCAGGTTTTGCAAACAGTTTCGCCAGGAGCAGGCGATTTTTTTCTCCGCCTGAAAGAAGTTTGACTTTGATATCAACTCTGTCAGGGGGGAAAAGAAAATCCTGCAGGTATCCTATTATATGCTTACTCTTCCCGTTAAAAGAAATTATTTCATTTCCATCAGTAACATTTTCTTTTATTGTTTTTTCACCATCCAGTTTGTTTCGCATCTGGTCAAAGTAGGCAGCATCAATACGGGCACCTCTTTTTACCATACCGGAATCGGATTCTATTTCTCCCAGTAGAATCTTTAAAAGGGTGGTTTTCCCGCAGCCGTTTGGCCCTATTATACCAAGGCGGTCACCTCTGAGTATTCTTGTTGAGAAATTATCTATAATCAGGTTTTCTCCATATGAAAATTTTATATTTTCAGCTTCAAAAACCATTTTCCCGGATACATCAGCTTTCTGGATATCCATTTTTACAGAGCCGGTAACTTCCCGCCTCATTGCCCGTTCTTCGCGCATTTTTTTCAGGGCTCTGACCCTGCCTTCATTTCTTGTCCTTCGGGCTTTTATACCTTTTCTTATCCACTCCTCCTCCTTTGCCAGTTTTTTGTCAAAGAGGCTGTTTTGTGTTTCTTCTGATTCAAGCCAGGCTTCCTTTCTGGCCAGAAAGGTTTTGTAGCCGCATTTCCAGTCAAAAATTTTACCCCTGTCAAGGTCAATAATTCTGTCTGCTATCTTCTGCATAAAAGCCCGGTCGTGGGTAACAAAAAAAACTGTTTCACTGTACTTGGAAAGAAAATCCTCAAGCCATGTAATAAACTCAATATCAAGATGGTTTGTAGGCTCATCAAGAAGGAGGATATCCGGCTCGTTTACTATTGCTCTTCCCAGAAGTGCTTTCCTTTTTATTCCGGCAGAAAGGTCTTTGTAGATAAGATCTCTGTCAATATTTAGAAGCGAAATGGTTTTTTCAATCTGCTGCAGTTTTTTCTGTTCCTCCAGACTGTCGTGGTGATCTTTCGTGCTTCCGAATACTCCTTCAGCAATAATATCATATATTGTGCCCGGGATATTAGAAGGGACATCCTGTGTAAGAAGGGCGGTTTTCAACCCCTTTTCACGGATTATTTCTCCGGAATCCGCCTCAATATCACCATTGATGAGCTTCATGAATGTTGTTTTGCCCGCACCGTTTCGCCCCAGCAGTGTTATTTTTTCGCCTTTATGTATCTGCAGATTAATGCTTTCAAAAAGGGGGGCGCTTCCAAAGTTCAGTGTTATATTCTGGAGATTAAGTTGTGCCATTTATATGTCCTGGTTATAATCTATTTATCAGACAGCATTTTTTCATAAAAATTTATCTGGTAATCTCGTCCCTTTAAAACAAAGGAGCGGAATTTTTCTGTTAAGTCAGGGTGAATGTCCTTTATATTTTTCATCTCATCAGAGTCTGTTTCAAGATTGTAAAGCTCTTCCATGCCGTTATCCATCCGGCGGATATATTTCCATTTCCCGTCCCGTACTCCTGTATAATCGTCCTTCCAGTAGGTATGGAGAAAGGCAAGCTTTTCCATGTGGGCTGCAAGAATAGATTTCCCTTCGTGTTTGTCATCTTTCTTTATTCCCAGTATATCAAGTAATGTTACTGCCATGTCAACATGGGTTGACATCCCGTCATAAACAACAGGTTCAGGAAAAAATTCTCTGCTGTATATTAAAAAGGGGACATGGACATTTTCCTCGTAAAGAAAAAAGGGATGATTATAATTCTGGGGATGCTGGTAAAATGCCTCTCCATGATCTGCAAATAGAAAAAGTATTGTGTTTTCCATTAAACCTTCTTTTTCAAGTGTGTCAATAAGTTCCCCCAGGCAGTAATCGGCATAGTGCATTGAGTTCAGGTAATTAAGCCAGTTTCTTTTTTTATAATCAATACCTGAGGGAACCGGGCCTGTTATCTGCTTAAAACCCTCAGGAATGGCATAGGGGTGATGAGGATTGGCAGGGAAGTATGTAATAAAGAATGGAGCTTTCTCTCTTTTTTTAAGAAATTCAACAGAAGGGGCTGTCATTGCCCTTTCATCAACTCCCCATCCTACTTTGAAATTATAGGGGGGAATTTCTTCAAGTTCGGGGAGGTCTATTATCCTGTCAATAGACCGGTAGCTGAGAAACCTTCTTTGTCCCGCGTAACGGAGATCGCCGGTATGCACTACAGCTGTAGTGTAGCCTTCGTCTTTCAGGATTTCACTTATTGATTTCAGTTTAACTGAAGAATGTTTTTGTATTACCAGGTCCTTGCTTTGATGGCTGTAGGCTGATGTCAAAACAGAAAGCATGGCATTGGCAGAAAGAGGGAAGTTGGCATAATGATTTTTCATGAAAAGTGAATTCTTTTTAAGTCTGTGCCAGTTGGGTAAAAGTTTTTCTCCCTTTATATCCATATTGAAATATTTCATTGGTGTAGATTCAAAAAAGTAAAATATGATATTGTATTTTTTACCTCTGGGGATATTATTGATCCGCCTGTGTAAGCGCCGGTTTACAAGTGATTCAGTATCAAGTCCGAATTTGAATTCTCCTTCAGAGGAAGATCCTGTAATTTTATCTGTTTTTTCATCATCTGCTTTGAAAAGATTGTATATGGGGTTACCTGAAATTTCCCTGAAAAGTATAGAATTGCTTTTCCCTTCTGCTTCTTCTGTAAAAGCTGAGGGGAGTAAGGAAATGACCGTCAGCATTATCGCTAATGCAGCCGTAAATGCCGGGAAAGCCAGTGCAGCTGCAGGTTTTTTTGATATTGCTTTTTTAATAGCCCGGGGCGTCTTTGCAATGACGATTATAATTACAGCAATACCGGCAAGGGCTTTAATGTAAAAAAGCGCGGGAGTTTCCGAAATGGCAGAACCTATAATTTCACTCATACCTGTTGTTATTTCACTGGCCCAGAATTTACGGGAAAAGGCTGTTTCATAAATTCTGAAAAAATTTACTCCTTGAAGAAGGAATAAATGTATAACTGTTAAAAGAATAGAGGAAAGGACCCCTGCTGTTTTTCTGCTTAAATTACCGGCAAGAGAAATCAGGTAGAAAATTATGCAAAAGAAAAATATAGTAACTGCATCAGGCAGTGCTGCATTTATTGTAAATGTAAAAAAGCTTATACTGCTGAATTGAGGATATATTCCTTTAATGAGAAAAAAAACTTCAACTCTGTAGAGCAGAATCTGGATCAGAAAAAGTGTTGTTGATGCAATAAATAGTCCTGTTATATTGAAAAATTTTCTGTTAACCATTGGTAATAATTCCTGTTTATATACTTGGCTCAACTACCCCCTTGTGACACTGCAGGCGGGGTCAGAGCCTTATGTAATAATGACTTATTTTTTAAGATATTTCCTGCGAATTAGAGATCTTTCAGGTCAGATAGGGGGATGCTGCATAATTTTGCAATTTTTATTTTTACTGTTTAAAGGCATAAATTACCATGGAGCTTGTCATGGCAAAATTTCCGGCATGAATTTTACTTTTAAGGTGGTAAGATGCAATCCTGAACCAGGCTTTGTAATCGCTTAATGACCTGAAACTGCCTCTTGATTTTAGAAGTTTCGGTAAAAGCCCGAATTCTAGAGGGTAGAATACCTTAACTCTGGTGAATCCCGCATTTAGAAGAGACTGCTTTAAATTACTCATTGTGAAATAGGAAAGATGCCCTGGCATAAAATATTCGTAATCCTTGCCCAGTTTTTTTGCCTGCATCCCTGCCATATTAGCAGTCTGAATTACCATAAGCCCATTATTTTTTAAAAGCCTGCAGCTTTCCTCTATTGCAGACAAAGGGTCAGGCAGGTGCTCAATCAGTTCAATCATTGTAATTACTGAAAAGAAATTTTCCTTAAAGGGGTGGTCCTCAATTGTGCCGTGGTGAATACTGCTTCCGAAAACCGAGGATGCATGCCTGTGAGCATATTCAGATGCCTCAATTCCGTAGGGGGTGTAAAACTGAGAGGCTGATTCCAGGAATCCTCCAAAGGAACAGCCTATATCAAGAAAGTTGCCATCTTTAACATATCTTTTTATAACCTTTATTCTTTTATCCCATACATAGTTTGAGTATTTTTTTATTTTCCTTTCATCAATATATGAATAATCAGCTTTTCCTTTGAAATAATCTTCTGAATATAGCGATTCAAGAGTTTTATCATCAATAGGAGGGTTCATGAAAATAAATCCGCAGGCACTGCAGATGCTGGTTGAGAATTTTATTTCATATTTATCAATATAATAGTGGGGGAGAGGGTTCCCCTTTCTGCATAGAGGGCATATTGTAATTATATCTTTAAACATGGACCGTATATTTTTTTAAAATTGCCATTTGTAAAGTAAAAAACAGGAGTATGGGGTCAGAGCCCTGTGCAGGAAGCGGTATCCTGGGGTCAGAGCATAGATAAATTGCATATGCTCTGACCCCTTTATCATATCTGCGCACAAAAAAACCTCTCAATAATGAGAGGTTTTTTTGATTTATGAGCGG
>CAYYKZ010000121.1:0-7779 GCA_964468455.1 uncultured Leptospirales bacterium
TAAATCAGGGAGGGTTCTATGAAAAAGATAATAATAAACACAGATAAGGCACCAGCAGCAATAGGCCCATATTCACAGGGGGTTGAAGTGGGAAGTATGCTTTTTACTTCAGGCCAGGTTCCCATTGATGCGGAAACAGGGCAGATCCCTCAGGGTATAGAAAAGCAGACAGAGAAATCGCTCCTTAATATAAAGGGAATTATTGAAGCTGCAGGAGCGGGAATGAACGATATCATAAAAACAACTGTTTTTATCACAGACATGAATAATTTTACAGCAATGAATGAGGTGTATAAATCTTTTTTTGAAGAGGGAACCTACCCTGCAAGGAGCTGTGTTGAAGTATCGAGGCTTCCAAAGGATGCTCTCGTGGAAATTGAAGCAGTGATAAATCTGCGGAGATAAACTGCAGTTTAAGTAAAAAATATTTTTAAATTACTTGCCTGAAGCGGGAGTATTCAGTATATTAATTATTAAATAAAATTCTTAAATTTGATAATTATTGGAGATAATTATGTACAAAGTTCTTGAATATATTGACAGAAAGATTAATTTTACCAGGGCAAAGGCCCACTGTGATGTGCCCTGCGGAATATACGACACTTCATCAGCTCTTATTGACGCGCTGACTGTTGTAAGGATGGTTGACCTTATCAAAGAGCATCTTGAAAAAAGTGCAGTTCAGGATGCTGAGTTTTATAACAGGCTTACACGTTTAATCACAACCAAGGAGGATCATGCTGAAAAGGTGAAGCATGAAATACGGATAATATGGGGTGACTTTATAAAGCATGAACATATAGAAAAGTATCCGGAGATTCATCCCCTTGTTCACGAGATTATGCAGCTGGGATCAAAGGATAAACAGGGTGTTGACAGGGAAAATGCTGTTAAACTGGTTGAAAAGGTTAACCGTTTTGCTGAAATATTCTGGGAAATAAAAGGGGTTAAAACAAAAAGGGTAAAAGCCCCATATGCACCGAACCTTGAAGTTGTACACCCCGATCTTTAATATATTGAAAATCGTCAAAGTATGGGGGGACAGCATGTCCCCTCTTTATAATGACGGCGATTATGTTATCACCACCTCGATCCCTCTTCTTTTAAATAGAATAACAGTTAAATCTGTAATAGTATTCAAATCTCCTGTTTATGGAATACTTATTAAAAAAGTATGCAGGGCAGATCATATTGCCGGACTTTTTTATGTGAAGGGAATTAATCGTGACAGCATATCCTCTGAAAAAATAGGCCCTGTTAAAAAAAATGAAATAATTGGCACAGTTCTGTTCCATATAAAAAAGAAATAGCGTTGCCTCTGTTTCGTGTTACTTTTTAAATATTTTTCACATCTTTTTCTTGACAAAAACAATTCTCCTGATTACGTGTTACATATTATAAAAAAATATTATCGGAGCTGGAATTATGAAAAAACAGGTTCTTTTATCATTTTTGCTTATTGCTTCAGTATTTATCCTTTTTGCCTCTTCCTGTTCTAAGGCGCCAGAGGGGAGTGGTACTATTATTTTTACTGCAAATGGAGAGGATTTTGTCAGAGAAGGTTTTGTTGAAAAAAACGGCTGGAAGGTTTCTTTTGATAAGGTTTATGTTAATATTGTTGATCCAACAGCCTATAACAGCGACGGATTAGAGTCGGTCCTCAAGGGCGCATTTTTTACCAATCTTGCAGAAGGAGACAAAGACGCGGATCCCATAGTTGTAGGTAAAACTGAAAAGCTTCCACACGGGAATTACCAGTCTCTTAAGTTTGGAATAAAAAGAGCAGATTCGGGAGAATATAAAGGTTATTCCATTGTTATGACAGGAACTGCAAAAAAAGGTAAAGAAACAGTTAATTTTACAATAAAGCTGGATGAGGAGATAGACTTTGACGGCAAAGAAGGTTTTGTGGGTGATGAAATAAAAGGACTCCTTGCTGAAAACGGTGAAACTAATGTGGAAATGACTTTCCATTTTGATCATATTTTCGGTGACAAAGAGGCAGACTTAGATAGCCATATTAACACCGGCTCAGTGGGTTTTGATTTTTTTAATGCATATACAAAGGGTGGAGTTCTTGATGTAAACCAGGAACAGCTGAAAGAGGCTTCTGATTATCCGAAGCTGATCAAAGCGCTTTCATCCCTGGGCCATCTTGGTGAAGGTCACTGCGAGGCGTTAAATATGACTTCAGCCTCATATTTGAAATAGGTTAGTCTGATATGAAGATAAAAAATTTTTATGTGGCGCTGCTTATGATCTTTCTTGCAGCGCCGTCCCTTTACAGCCACGGCACCAAATATGAAATTGTCAATAGCGGTGAAATTGGCGTAAAGGCCATGTATGATTCAGGAGAAGCAATGGCTATGGCGAATGTTCTAGTTTTTCATCCTGGATCAGCCTCATCTTCTGATTCCATAAAGACAGATAAAAATGGCGTGTTTTATTTTACTCCTGATGTGCCGGGGACATGGACCTTTCAGGTAAGGGATACCTCGGGTCACGGCATGAGGATTAATCTTCAGATAGATGAATCTCTCTCCGTGAAAAGCGGGAATCAGTCCGGTTCCGGACTGAATATGATTCAGAAAGTGATAATGGCATTGTCAATAGTATGGGGTGCCATAGGCACAGCTCTTTATTTTAAAGGAAGAAAAAGCTGATGCATATAAGCGACGGAGTTCTGTCAGGAAGCGTATGCCTTGCATCAGCAGCTGCTGCTGTAGCAGTTGCATCAGTATCTTTAAAAAAAACTGATTCTTCGGAAATTCCGAAAGTGGCTGTAATGACAGCGGCATTTTTTGTGGCATCTCTTATTCATGTAAAGGTGGGGCCTACAAGCAGTCACCTTGTTTTAAACGGACTTATGGGGGCGGTTCTCGGTATGGCCGCCTTCCCGTCAATATTTGCAGCGCTTTTATTTCAGGCCATAATGTTTCAGCATGGCGGAATTACAACCCTAGGGGTTAATAGCCTTATAATGGGCATGCCCGCTCTTCTGTCCGCCTTTATTTTCAGGTACAGAAACAGAGGAGAGAACCGGGCTGTTATAGGTATTCGTGCATTTTTTGCAGGTTCCACCTCTGTTATGTTTTCCGCTATTTTTGTGGCGCTTTTCCTGATAACTGCAGGTGAGAGCTTTTATAATACTGCAAAGCTTGTATTATATATTAACATCCCTGTTGCAGTAATTGAGGGTGCTGCCCTTGTGCTGATAGTTTCATTTCTTGTAAAGGTTAAACCGGAGATTCTGGGTTTTAAGAATAACTGAATTTTATTTTAAAGTTCTTTCAGGTACTGCAATTCATTTACAGGCCCTCTATATCCCCCTTCCCTGGAAAAAGGGGAGGGGGAATTTTATTAAACCGGAAAAATGGAAAGAATTAAATTTTGTGAACATGATCCTTTTTTTTATGCAGCAGGGAATGAGGTCTTTCCAGCCCATGGCTCAGCATAAGTTTTTCATCATACATTACTGAGGATGTGCCTCCATCTTCCACAATCCCCTTTTCATCTATGATTATAACCCTTTCGCAGGTTTCCAGAATGAATTCCAGGTCGTGGGATGCTATAAGATTTGTATGCTCTGAGCTGTTGATAAAATCAATTACCCGTCTTCTCCCTCTCATGTCCAGATTTGATGTGGGTTCATCATATATCATAAGCCCCGGATCCATTGAGATTACGGAGGCAATTGCAGCCATTCGTCTTTCTCCTCCTGAAAGATGATGCGGGGGTCTTTCTGCAAGATGTGTTATTCCTGTAATTTCCATGGCTTCTGCTGATCTTTTGTGGACCTCTTTTTTATCAAGTCCCATATTAACAGGGCCAAATGCTATATCTTCATAAACTGAAATATTGAAAAGCTGGTCATCGGGGTTCTGAAAAACAAATCCTGCTTCAGGGTTAAACTCTGCACCCTTGATAGTTTTACCGTTTATTTTTATTTCACCACTGTCAGGTATAAGGATTCCGCATAGGAGATAAAAAAAAGTGGTTTTTCCCGCACCATTGGGGCCTATGATTCCCAGGCTTTCCCCTTTATTTACTGATAGATTTAAATTTTTTAATACAGGATTGTGATGGTCATAGGAAAAGGATATGTTTTTTACTTCAATCATATAGTTTCACCTCAGTTAATGAGTCCATTAATTTCAGCAGCTAAAACAGCAAGCGGGATAGTAACAATAACAAGAGAAATAAATATGTCATGCCATTTTATTTTAAAGACTTTATCGGCAACTATTCTCCCGCTGTAGCCGCGTAAAAGCATTGCCTGGTAAGTTCTTTCTGTCTGCTCATAACTTCTTACAAGTATGGAACCTGCGAGGTTTGCGGATGTGCCAAGAGACTTGATGGTATTTCTTTTTTCGGAACCCCGTAGAGTGAGGGCAATTTTCATTTTCCGTAATGTTTCAAAAAAAACAAAAAAGTAACGGTATGTAAAGAGTATAATGTTAAGCATCTTGTCGTGAACCCTGAGTTTTCTCAATGCGGCAGCTGTATCCCTGAAAGATGCTGTGCTTATCATAATATTAATCAGAATTATTATTGTAACTACCTTTATGAAGATAAGGATGCAGATAAAAATTCCTTCACTGTAAATATTTACCGGACCGGCGGAAATTAATATCTGCCCGCCTGATGAAAGGGGAAGAAAAATAAAAAGCGGGACAAGAAATATTACAGGGTAATAAACTTTTCTTAAATAAAATTTCAGGGTTATTCCTGAAAGGAGCGTTAAAACAAGAGTAAATGCAGCTGATATCAGCGCTGCAGGTATGCTTCTGACTGAAGATACTATTAAAGCTGCAGCGAGTATGGAGATAATCTTGGCGCGTATATCCATGTTGTGAAATATGGAATTCAGGTGCGCCATTTCATCAATGTCAATATGCATAATTGATCCCGTTTCTTATGAGATAAGTAAAGCTGTTATATAGGCAAAATAAAGTGTTATAAAAAGTATTCCTTCAAGGCGGTCAATTTTTCTTCCTTTGCCGGTAAAAATAAATATAAAAAGAAGAAAGCCTGCCCCGGCATTAACAAGCATGTCTAACTCTGCTCCTGATGCAATTTTCACAGGATTAATTACAGCTGATGTACCCAGTATAAAGAAAACATTAAATATATTTGATCCCACAATGTTCCCTACAGCAATATCGACATTTTTTTTAACAGCAGCAGAAACAGATGTGGCAAGTTCAGGAAGCGAGGTTCCGGTTGAAACAATTGTAAGACCGATTACCCTTTCTGAAATACCAAGCATTAATGCGACCTCAACTGCAGAGTTTATTATTAAACTCCCCCCGGCTCCAAGCAGGATGATTCCTGCTGTAATCATTAGAGAGGATTTTACTTTTGTGTAATCCTTTATTTCAATATCCTCATCGGATGCACCCTTTTTCATGAGATTGAAATTATATGCCAGAAAAATAATAAAAAAGAATAAAAGTACAATTCCTTCTGTTCTGGAAATATCGTTGATAATATTCCCGTCAATAAAAATGTCAGAGGCAAGCACAAGAACCAGGAGAGATGAAATAAATGACAGGGGCACCTCCATCCAGGTGGTATTTGATTTTACAGTAAGTGGGCAGATAACTGCAGAAACCCCCAGTATAAGTAGAACATTAAAAATATTGCTCCCAAGAACATTCCCGAGAACAATACCGGAACTCCCCTTAAGGGAGCCTGCTGTGTTTACCACAAGTTCAGGCGATGATGTGCCGAAAGCAACAATTGTAAGTCCAATAACAATCCCCGGAATATTGAATTTTTTTGCCAGGGAAGCTGCGCCGTCAACGAGTATAGATGCTCCGTAAACAAGAATAACAAAACCGGAAGCAAGAATTATTATATTAAGCATTGCAGTTCAATCCTAAGGGGGAATAAATAATCTACATTAAGGATATAGTTGCTTCTTTATGTTTAATTTGGAAGAATAATTTTTCGTATATAATAATTTTTTAACTTATTCCGGCAATTACTCTTTAAGTTGACATGAAAAGTGGTGTTTCAGCAATATGGATTAAATGTTAAATTCCGGGAGCAGTTTTCTTCAGAAAGGGCTGCTGCTGGAATAAATTTACCACAGGTTTGAGGATAAATGAAAATTACTGAAGAAGAAATATTGAATATATTGAAGGAAAAGTTTAATTTTTCCGGTTACCGTTCATCCCAGAAGGAAATAATTGAAAGAACACTTGATGGCGGGCATTCACTTGTGCTCATGCCCACAGGTATGGGGAAATCCCTCTGTTACCAGGTTCCTGCACTTCTTATGGAGGGCCTTACTGTTGTTATTTCACCTCTTATTTCACTTATGAAAGATCAGGTGGATCAGCTTAGGGCTTTAAATATTGACGCATCTTTTATTAATTCATCCTTAAGCAAACCTGAAAGATTAAGGCGCTACAAAGACATTGAAAAGGGTAAATATAAAATATTATATGTTTCACCTGAGCGATTCAGAAAAAGTGATTTTGCTGAAATTATTTCAAAGAGAAAAATATCTCTGCTTGCAATTGATGAAGCTCACTGTGTGAGTCAGTGGGGTAATGACTTCAGGCCCGACTATTCAAGGGTAGGGGAGTTCAGGAAATTCATGGGGAATCCTGTGACAATGGCTCTTACTGCAACTGCAACTGAAAAGGTTCAGGATGATATAATCAAAAAGACAGGTTTACCCGAAGGTGAGATGAAAAAATATAATGAAGGTGTATGCAGGCCCAACCTGTCACTTTCAGTGATCCATGTACTGGATGAAAATGAAAAATTTGAAGGTATACTTTCTCTTCTCAATAAAACTAAGGGGAACACAATAGTATATTTTAATCTTATAAGCAGTATTGAAAAATTTGCTGAATTTCTTGATAATAAGAAAAAATCCTATTCGGTTTATCATGGAAAACTTAATCCTGAAACGCGCAAAAGGATACAGAAGCGCTTTATCGAATCTGACAGAGTTCTGATGCTTGCAACTAACGCCTTTGGCATGGGGATAGACAAATCTGATATAAGAATGATAATTCATGCAGAAATTCCAGATTCCATTGAGGCTTATTACCAGGAAATAGGGCGCGCAGGCCGTGACGGGAAACCATCTGACTGCGTCCTCTTTTATTGTCAGGATGATCTGGCTGTGCAGATCAGTTTCCTTGAATGGAGAAATCCTGATGCTATTTTTATAAAAAGTACTTATAAACTTTTAAGCTCCCTGGGGGATAAACTCAACTCCTATACTTATGAAGATTTACAGGAAAAACTTGTGTTTAAAAACAGGGGTGATCACAGGTTGCGGACAGTACTTAATATTTTTGATCTCTATGGCATAACCGAAGGGTCGCTTGATACTTTAAATCTGAAGGTTGTAGATGAGCTCCCTGATGAGATAATTTCGGAGTCATTTATTAAAATGAAGCAGGAGGGTGACAGGCTGCGGCTTATTGATATGCTTAATTATGCCAAAGCTGAAGGGTGCAGAAGGCAGATGATTCATGAATATTTTAATTTCAGAGACACTAACTGCGGTAATTGCGACAATTGTAATCTTGATATTTAAAAAAATCTTACTGCAGAAATTCATGGGGAACGGTTTTTTATGATATATTTGTTAAAAAAAACTGTTTTTGCTCTATTTTGCGCTACAGCGATGCCGCTTTTCTTTAAAATGGTTGACATAAATTCCTGACATGCTAAGTTGCCGTTGTGAATTAGTTAAGTGCATTTATTAATCATCCTGCAGGTCTTTCCTCAAGATAATCTAATATCAGCTTA
>CAYYKZ010000122.1:0-5418 GCA_964468455.1 uncultured Leptospirales bacterium
GAGTAAAAAGCTTTTCACCAAGATGAAAAACCGCAGCAAGGTCATCTATCTGCATTTGCCTTATCAAAAAATTCTGTTTATCATTATTATTATCAGTCATAGTAAAAGGTCCCGATTTTTTATTTTATTTTAAATTATATATATTCCAGTTTATAATGAATTTCAAGAGAAATTTTTTAAAGTCAATGATATGTATTATTTATGACAATATACATGCTGTTTTTTTATGAGGATGAAATAATAATTTGTATTAAGTCAGGACGATTATTGAAGCATATGATTATTATAAACCATGTCCCTTTTCTACTATATCTTTTAAACAGGATACAAACCGGGCAGCAGGAGCACCATCAACAACATCATGGTCAATCAATATAGTCATCTGCAGCATGTCGCGAATTTGAATGCGGTCATTTACAACTGCCGGCTTTTTAATAATGGAACCAATAGCAAAACATAGAGGATGTATACTGTATGGGATCATCCATCCTGACACGCTCCCCTTCATGCCCAGGGAAGTAACCACTACTGTTCCCATCATTTTTTTTACTCTGTCCGGGCTTGACAGTATTATCTTCCAGAGAAATAAGCGGATAAACCGGGGCAGCATAGCGGTTATTTCCACCCACTTATTCTCACTTTTATTATTAATCACAAAATCTTTTTCTGAAGTTAAAGTTTTTTTAGCATAGTCGATTTCATTAAATATTTCATTTATACTTTTCCCATTAACATCCCTTATTATAACAGGCAGCGGTACAGATATGCCATGCGTATCTTTTTCAACTATCAGAGAAATATCAACATCATCAAAAATAACCAGCTTATTTCTTCCTTTTCTCAAGGCATGCACATGTTTATGTTCTGAAACTGCCAGACCAATACTTTTCAGCATCCATGAGGTAAATGATATTTTATCTTCATTTTCAGAATTTTTGCTTCTGATTTTTAAAAGAGGATCTGTTACATCTAATTCAATTAATGCTTTAATATGATGCTTCAGCAATCCAAGCCTTCCCACATCTATAGTAAATACTCTGCTTGCAGGAAAAGTTTCTAATGCATACTTATTGTTTTTCATTTAATTTAACTCATCAGGTTCCTGAATTTCAATTTGATTTCTTTTTAAGAATTCATTGAATCCGTAAACTTCTTTCCCCATAAATTTCATTTCAACAGCATTGGCAGGACAATTGTTGATGCAGCCCATACAGGCAATACATTTACCGGTTTCAACTTTACCCTTTTCAGGAAAGATAGCATTAACAGGACACAGTTTAACACACCTTCCGCAGCTTATACATCTGTCCCTGTTTACCCTGTGTCCAGAAATAAGAAGTTTGGTTCCCCATATTGAAATTCCCCCTTTAAAATATTCTGACAGAGTGAATTCATCTGAGGCCTGAAATGGTTTATTATCATGAACACTATTAAGTATTTCCGCGGCAAAATCTCTTACCCGGGAATAAACTTTTTCATCCGGCTGATCTTTATATTTAAGTATACGCTTAGCATTGCCGGTTGACCAGGTTGGAGCAAAAGCAGACATCCCCCCGAATAAGCCCATACCGGCAGGTACCCCACCCTTGTCAGCAAGTATAGAGAGAAGATTAAATGCCGTATTATACTGGTTCCCCCCTGCCCCGCCGAATGTCACAAATGATGCAACAGCTGTGCCTTCAATTGATTTTATATTATTTATGAAGTCCCTGAAATTTTCAGGGACTTCATAGTAAAACACAGGACACCCGGCTGCAATAGCATCATAATCGCCGGGATTAATATTCCCGATTTCCCGGTAGTCTCCGGAGTCCACTTTTATTCCTTCCTTTTCCCATAAAGCTGCAATCAGCTTCCCGATCCGGGCTGTGTTCCCTGTCTGGCTGTACCATATGACAAGTCCCTTTTTAATTCTGCCGGTTTTAAATTTATTACCTGTTTTCAATTCCCTGCAGTCAGATATTCCTGATAAAAATATTCCGGCTCCCCCGGCAGCAGCCATTATTGTAAAAGATCTTCTTGTAAATTTCATAAAAAACTCCCTGCAGAAAGAATATAAAAAACGTCATTTATTTTCTTAATAAAAAAAATGCCCCATAAATGCAACTACTATCCGCATAAAACAGGATTTGCCAATGACCAGATAAGATAAAGCTTTTCAGATATATCCGTCAGGCAGAAATATTTATGTAAAACTGTCCATTGTACCTTTTAGCCGGAGGGGAATTCCCCTATGTTAAATATAGAATATCCCCCCATTTACATTCACCTGCAATTATGCCTATTTATATACATGACTTGAACATTATTGACCTGGTCCAGTCAAGTCATAGAGCTTAATGATGTATTATTTAAAATGGAGGTAACAGTATGTTCTTTTTTGAATTTATCCCATGGTATAGCTGGGTTATGTGGTTTATAGTACTTGGTACTCTTATGAGTATAAATGAGGTAATACGAGCCAGCAAATGGGGAAGTATTGCAATATTCATGGTATTACCCCTGCTTCTTACTCCTGTATGGCTTATAATGGATAGTGAGATTACTTCATGGTTTACCTGGATAAAGGTTTATTCAGCTTTAACAGGGAGTATTATTTATATGGTAATCCGGTTTACTGACTATCACAAAAAACACCCCTGGTACCTGATACTTGTACCAGCCATACTTGCAATAAATATTGCAGAAGCAGTAGTCCGTGAATTCCAGGTGGGCCTGGCCGGATTTAACGGCGTTGTTGACGGAATGCAGTATATTTCAGGCGGATGGAATTACGTAAACGGTGTTGCCGGTATTCTTAATATTCTCCTTATATGCGGATGGTTCGGAATTTATGCATACAGAGGGAAACGTACAGGAGGAACCCGTTACGACATGTTATGGCCGGACCAGACACGCTTATGGATAATAGCATATGGTGTATGGAATATTGCATACGTCTACTCCTGCGCTCCAGGGAACTCATTCTATTCAGGTGTGGCCCTTAATATATCTGCCACAATACCCGCGCTTTTCTGGGCAAGAGGGACATGGATGCAGAACCGTGCAGCCACTCTTTCATTCTGGATGTTATGGGTAATGACTTTCCCATACTTTTTTGCAACAGGGAGTACATTCAATGTAGCACCAAGTTATAACCCTGCAGCAAACTGGAGCATATCAATTCTTGCTCTTGTTCTCAATGTAGTACTTGCGGCATGGCAGATATACCGCATTGTGAAAAACCGTCTTAATCCTCTTAAAGACGAAATTTTTACAGATCTGCCGGAATATAAGGAAATAAACGCAATGCGATAATCCCTGATACACAGTTTAAAATCAAAAAGAGCGATCTCAGGACCGCTCTTTTTGACTATTAGCACTGCCCATGCCAGTAAGGTATATAAATTATTAAACAAGTATAGAATTTAAAGTTTAATAAAAAAAATACACAGGTAAAACAGACAGAAGGAGAAAAGTGCATCATGTAAAAAACAGTTTATGATCCTTAATCATCCGGGATTTCTTCAAGTAGATTTTTTATAATTTTATCTTCACCATGTTTATAATTATAACTATTTTTAACCTTCAAAATGGTACAGATATTTTCCACATAACACCCAACGTATATGTAGTCAATTTTTGTATTTTTTTCTATAAATACATTGACTTTTCTCAAAAAAGGATTAGGCCGGTTTTATGATTCAAAAATCAAAAAAGCTTTCTGCAGAAGTTTTTAAAAAATCTTATGGAGGTAACGAATGAAACGTATAAAATTATTTTTAGCATTATTCGTATTTTCCTGTTTTTTTATCGGATGCAGTCAAGCCGTTATTCCTGAAATGCAGGAATGTATGGATGCCCATGGTTCTTTAAAAACCTACAGTGAGGTTATAAAAAAATATGCCTCACCCGAATTATTTCCTGATATAACTATCTGCTGTGCTCTGGAGAACAGCAGAATAATACATACT
This sequence comes from uncultured Leptospirales bacterium, assembly GCA_964468455.1. Lineage (GTDB taxonomy): Bacteria > Spirochaetota > UBA4802 > UBA4802 > UBA5550 > JBBAGC01. Next base: position 3,954 of record CAYYKZ010000122.1, read on the forward strand.
GAAAAAAAAGGAAATATTACTTATTATTTTGAAGAAGGAACACTTGCAGAAAATTGCAATGAGATTCCTTCAGGTTCAGTACAGATTGTTAAAGTAGGATGGAAAGACAAACAAATTGTTTCTCTTGATTTTTTGGGACCCATGAAATGTAATGAGGTTAAATATACTAAATCAGCTGAGGCAAAGGCGAATGAGAAGGCAATTACCAGGTAATAACCCAGTTAGATAAAATATAATTTAACTGTTAATAAATTAAAGTATAATTATCTTATGCCGGCGGATAGAAATTCAATAGATCCAAAGAGAAAATATATATATATTCTATAAACCTGCCGGCATATTTCTATAAATTTGTCGTTTAAAAAACTTCAAATGACATGTGATATTTATTATAGCCACTTCTTTTTTCTGAAGTAATAAAGCATACCAAGTAAAATTAAAAACATAAAAATCATCACACCCGGATAACCGTAATACCACCTCAGTTCCGGCATATTAAAAGGGCTGATTTCTGTATTAAAATTCATCCCGTATATTCCAGCGATAAATGTAAGCGGAATAAATATTGTAGCAATTATTGTCAGCACCTTCATAATTTCACCTGAACGGAAATTTATCCGCGTCATATACATGTCATAAAGTCCAATTGCGATCTGTTCAGAGTGATTGAGACTTTCAATAACCCGCCTTGCATGATCAAGGACATCCCGAAAATAAACTTTAACTTCACCGGAAATAAGAGGATCATCATCGCGGATAATAGTCTGAAGCAGTTCCTCAATGGGAGTCACTTTACTGCGCAGATGTATTATATCCTGCCGGAGTTCATGAAGCCTGTGGTAATCGGTATCGATTTCATCATTGAGAATCTGTCTTTCAATTTCAATAATTTCATCGTTAATTTTTTCAATGTATGTAAAATACTGATCAACAGATATGTCGAGAATAGCATATAGAAGATAATCCATTCCATGTTTCCGGAATCTTCCTCCCTTTACATTAATTCGGGAGCTGATAATATCAAAAATCTTATCTTTATGCTCATGAAACGATATGACAAAATTTTGCGATAAAATTATACTAACCTGTCTTATGCCGGGTTCTATACTCCCGCCTTGGCTAGAGAAGGATTTTACTACTACATACAAATAATCATCATAATCCTCGATTTTCGGCCGCTGAGTTGTATTCATTATATCTTCAAGAACCAGAGGATGAATCCCCAGGTGCCCACCCAGTGCTTCTACAGCAATTTCATCATGCAGTCCACTGATTCTGACCCATGTTTTACTCTCCGTTTTTTTAAGATACGGATAGGTATCCTCCAGTTGAATATTCTCAAAAACTTCAGAATTATCAGGCCCGTAATCAACCATGTCTACTGATACTGTTTCAGAAAGTTTTTCTCCAATATGAACAAGAGTTCCGGGGGGTAAACCCGTTTTATCTTTAAGCCGGGGCTGTT
>CAYYKZ010000122.1:5448-7746 GCA_964468455.1 uncultured Leptospirales bacterium
CTAAGTTCTGCCATTTTTATAATCTTTGTTTTGCAAAAATATATGTTTTTTTGACTTAAATAATTTTCGATGTTTCATAAATTAGCTCCTGAGGCTGAATATTCATACCAATATATACCATTTACAAGCAATAACAAATATATTTAAAATAGCCTCAGTAGAAAAAATATAGAATACAGAAAACAAAAGATTTTACAGACAAATATAATTTCAATATAATTATTTATCAGTCTACAAATGCGCGGCAGGCTATTTCAAATTCATATTGAGTATACCGGTATTCTTTCTTTTTAAAAGAAAATTGCCGGTCAAATTCATCAACTTCATTCCGGTCGATATTGTATACATCACTATGATAAAACTTCCCACTGAATCCATTAAGTGCGCCCTTTTCAAGCTCAAGAACCATCTGCCCATAGGGATATCTACCTTGAGGATCACTGATATTCAAATCTTTAGATACCTTAAATCCATGCTTAATATAATTATAAGGATGCCCAAGTATTATTATTACCTTATGCCCCATTTCATGGGCAATTTTTCCGGAATGATTTATCAGGGCAGAGCCGATCCCCTTTCTCTGAAATTCCGGTAATACAGAAACCGGACCAAAGGTAATTGTGTCAATGCGTCTGCCTGAATCATCTATAACACCTGATTTTGTGTACATTATATTACCGGCGATTTTTCCATCAACAATGGCAACAAAGGCAAGTTCCTTAATAAAATCAGAATGGCTTCTCATTTTATTAACAAGATAATGTTCATCACATCCCTGAACATATAAATTCCAGAAAGCTTCACGGGTTAAATTTTCCACTTCCCGGTAATCATTTTCTGTTTCGTTTCTTACAGTTATATTCACAATAATCTCCATAATTTAACAATTGTTATCAATGCTAAGTCCTTAACTTTTATTTAGAATAAAATGCTCTAATATTCCCGCCGCCGAAGGCGGCGGGAATATAGAAAACAGCATAATTACACTAAAAGATATCTTTAGGAATAATTACTGAATTGTTATAGATTATTTTTTTCGTTCCTGTATAAAAGTAAATAAAAAAATAGCTTATTTACTCTTATTTATTATATTAAAATAAAGATATTATAACTAACATCAGGGAGGGGGATATGACCTCATACTATAAAACAATCAGAGGGATTAAATACGATAAAGCAATGATTGAGGCTGCTGACAAATCTGTAAGCGGAAAAAAAGACGGCAGGATATCAATAAATGATGCCAAAAAAATTATTAAAAATGCATTGGATGGCGCGGGTATAACTGAAGTTGAATCAAGGACAATACAATATATTTTTGATAATTATAATTTCACATCCTCTGCAATGGAATATTTTTCAGATTATCTGCCAAAAGAGGAAATTGAGACAATCCCCGCAAAGAAGGTAACCAAAGATGATGAGCATGAGGTTGAAGAAACTGTAACAGAAATTAAAGGTTTTTTCTCAAGATATTACCTTTTAATAATTATTATTGCTCTAATACTTTTTCTTTTGTACTTATATTCTGATCGTCTTCTCGGTTTATTCAACAGGGGAACAAATCCAAGTGAACCTGTAAAAGTCGAAATGACTGAAGAAGAAGATGAAAAAGTAGCTCAACTTCCCGAAGAGGTAATCGCTGCAGAGAATGAATACATAGTGAAAGAAAAGGATACGCTTTTTGATATAAGCAGCAGAATTTATGGGGATCCTGGCAAATGGAAAGAACTATATGAAAGAAATAAAGATGTGATTGAAAGTCCTTCCATGATTTTCCCCGGACAGAAAATAAGAACGGATTTGAATGAACAACAGTAATCTGCTGTTAACTCATGATCTTCTAATACCTCTGCCTCATGCGACAGAGGTATTAGAGCAGAGTTTATGCTTATTCATAAAATAACCCCTACGAAATTATTGCTTTATACATATTCAATTAATAAAGCTGATTTTTATAAGAAACTTTTTGCGCATTAAAATTAATACATTAAATAATTGACATAATTTACTCCGGGTTTATCTTTTTTAAAAAAAGCCCGCAGGAATAAAGAATGGATCAGAAAAACAAGGAACTTTTAGAAAGAGGGCACGATGTGGTTTTTAATAAAAATCTGGAAACCCTTAAAGATCTTCTTTCAGATAATATAGTTTTTTATTCACCTGTTGTTTTCAAACCTAAAAACTCAAAAGATGAAGCTCTTTTTGTTTTAAGTAATGTTATCGAAGTTCTGAAGGATTTCAAATATCACAGGGAATTTGTTGACGGCAACAGCTGGGCACTCGAATTCAGCGCAA
>CAYYKZ010000123.1:0-7701 GCA_964468455.1 uncultured Leptospirales bacterium
AGCGGACAACTTGTTGGAACAAGACAGCATGGTCTTTCAGACTTTGAATTTACTGACCTTTCCAGTGATATAGATATAATCATTAATGCGAAGAAAGAGGCAGAAGCGATTCTGAATAGTCACTCCGGAGATTCATTCCGGAATAAAACGCATCTTTCTGAACTAAGTAAGGGTATAAGAAGTAAAAGAATACTTTCAATTCTTTCCTGATTGCATAAAAGTTTAGTTTCTGTTCCGCAACATGTTCCTGACTATAAAAAAATGCCCATATACTATTGACGTATAAGGGCATTTCCCAATTATAATTATTGATAGAAATAATTATTGAATTATTTCACTTTCTTTCCCATTTGTTTTCACTGCTGCCATTGGCTGAAGCTTCTCCCCTCTGAAAATAGTGAGGATTTCTTCCGCGTTCAGGGATTCACGCTCAATAAGATATTTAGCAAGAGATTCAAATTTGTCGAAATTATCCATGATCATTTTTTTAGCCCCTTCAAGGCAGTCTGTAATAATCCTGTTAACTTCCTGATCTATCATCTGGGCTGTGGATTCACTGTAATCTTTATGTTGTGAAATTTCCCGTCCCAGAAATATCTGCTCATTTTTCTGGCCAAAAGCTATAGGGCCTATTTTATCGCTCATACCCCATTCTGTTACCATTTTTCTAGCAATGTCTGTTGCACGGGAAATATCATTGCTTGAACCTGTTGTTACATCTTTAAAAACAATCTGTTCAGCAAGATGTCCCCCAAAAAGCATTTTTATCTGATTCAGCCAGTATTTTGTTGAATGTATATGCTTCTCTTCTGTAGGAAGCTGCATTGTTAATCCAAGAGCCCTTCCGCGGGGTATTATTGTTACCTTATGAACCGAGTCTGTGCCGGTAAGTAAACCAAGAATGGCATGCCCGGCTTCGTGATAGGCAATTATTTCTTTTTCAGAGTCTGTTATAAGCATTGATCTGCGTTCAGGCCCCATAAGAACCTTGTCTTTCGCCTCTTCCATTTCAAGCATTGTTACACGTTTCTTGTTTTTGCGTGCTGTTAAAAGTGCAGCTTCATTAACCAGGTTTGCCAGATCCGCACCGGTAAATCCGGGAGTTCCCATGGCAATAACCTTAAGGTCAACCTCCCTTGAAAGAGGTATTTTTTTTGTGTGAACAGCCAGTATTTTTTCACGTCCCCTTATATCCGGAGTGTCAACAACAACCTGTCGGTCAAATCTTCCCGGCCTTAAAAGAGCAGGATCAAGGACGTCAGGCCTGTTTGTTGCAGCTATAATAATTACACCCTCATTTGTTTCAAATCCATCCATTTCTACAAGGAGCTGGTTTAGAGTCTGCTCTCTTTCATCATGTCCTCCGCCGAGTCCTGCGCCTCTGAGGCGGCCTACAGCATCTATTTCATCAATGAATATAATACATGGCGCACTCTTTTTACCCTGTTCAAATAGGTCCCTAACCCTTGAAGCCCCTACTCCGACAAACATTTCAACAAAATCTGATCCGCTTATTGAAAAGAATGGAACTCCTGCTTCGCCTGCAATTGCTCTTGCCAGAAGGGTTTTCCCTGTTCCTGGAGGGCCCACCAGAAGAACACCGGTGGGTATTCTTGCACCTATATTTACAAACTTTTTAGGCTCTTTTAAAAATTCAACAATTTCAGCAAGGTCATCCTTGGCTTCATCCGCTCCTGCTACATCATTAAAGGTAACTTTGTTCTGCATATCAGGGTTTAATTTAGCCTTACTTTTCCCGAAAGCAAGGGCTTTATTCCCTGCACCCTGTATCTGACGGAACATGATAAACCAGATAAAGGCAAAAAACAGAAGCCATGGAAGAAAACTTAAAATACTTCGGAGAAAAACATTCCCGTCATCATCAGTTCCTTCTACAATAACTTTATACGACATCAGCGTTTTTATCAAATCAGGATCTTCGTAGGGTATATGTGTCTCAAAGTCATAATCTTTATCAGTCAAAGCTGAACCGGACTTGTCATCTGAACTTTTGTACTTTCCGTATATCTTTTTTGAATTTTCAATTTTTACTTTTGATATCTGGCTGCTCTTTACTTTTTCAAGAAATATACTGTAATCAAGAATTACCTGATCATTGCCTGTATTTCTTAAACTGAAAATAGCCATAAAAATGAGGCCAATCATTAAAAGGAGAGCTATCTGCTTTGTAGATTTATTCATTCATCACTCCTGACGTAATAATTATCATTTTAAACATTCTTACTGAAACCTGTTCCGGAACTGTAAATGGCAATAATTTTTTCTGAGTTATTATTGACCTTAAATTCGCGGGAAACTCTGTTGCCCTGAAATCCGGCAAAGCCTGGAAGAAAAGCGGCAATAGAATTATTTATCTCTAAAATTGGTACAATACTCTTTGAGAAAGTGTCAAGTTTCTTTTCAATCAGTAAATCTTTAATTTTTTTAGATCCATTCTCCAGTAAAATCCTGTCACCCGCAATCCTGTTCCTTATAATTATACTGGAACAGTTTTCAGGTAATGCAATAAAAACTTTACCTTCATTGAACATATTTTGTGAAAAGCCTTTAATGTCAACCTTTTCAAAATATAATGTATTCTTTATCTCATCTATGTAAATATTATTGCATAAATCAATATTTACTGTATATACCCATTCTTTTAGAGGCATATTTATAGATTTTGTCTCATAAACATGTAAAATTTTTTCATTATTACATATTTTTTTTTCAATAGTAATCTCCGGGTTACTATAAATGGTAATGTTCGATTTAAAAGATCTGTAATTGCGCAGAATTTCTTCAATTACCGCATATGATATTTTTAATCCGAAAATCTTATATAATAGTCTTGATAAAATAAATTTAATGAGAGCATCATCCTGTGGAATATGATCCATTAATATTTCAAATGCTTTCCCCTCAGTTTGCCAGCATTTGCCATATTTCTCAAAGACTAAATTGCTCAGGAGTTTTTCATTTTCCGCAGCATGATCTGCAAGTCTGTTAATATTTTTAACCGCATCTGTAAACCGGCTGTTGATAAGGGGGAAAAGTGATTTTCTTGTAAAATTTCGCAGGTATTTTTCGTCATTATTTGACTCATCTTCCCGCCAGGATATTTTATTTTTTCTCAGATAACTGTAAATTTCATCAGCAGAAAAGATAAGCATGGGACGGATTATTTCCCCGGTATTGGCATCAATCCCCTTCAATCCTCTTATGCCTGTACCGGATAAAATTCTCATCAAAACAGTTTCAGCCCTGTCATTCACATTATGGGCAGTTGCTGTTTTGCTGTATCCTTCTTTTATGCAGATTTCTCTAATCATTGAATACCGTATATTCCGTGCATTCTCCTCAAAAGATATGCCACCTATACGGTTGATAGAAAAATCGTATTTCATTGAATGAAAAGTTATGTTATGCTTTTCTGTAAGATGCCTGATATACTCTTCGTCTCTGTCAGATTCTTTCCCACGGGCAAGATGGTTAAGGTGGAAAACTGCTGTTTTAAAACTGATATCCTCTTTCAATCTTTCCATAAGATAAAAAAGAGCAATAGAGTCTTTCCCTGCAGACATGGATAAGAGCACCGTCTCGCCAGGTACAATCATCCCTGATTTTAATATGTTTTCCCTGAATTTTTCGTAGGTTTTATTCATTGAGTTAACCGCTGGGGGAATTATATCTGGAGAAAAAGTTCCTGTTCAAGTGCAGACATCTCTTTTTCATCATCTTCAGATTTTTCATGGTCATATCCCAGAAGATGGAGGATCCCATGTATAGTCAGACGTTTAAGTTCATCTGTAAAGTCTATACCGTATTCTGCTGCCTGTTCTGCGGTTTTATCAAGGGAGATATATACATCTCCCAGTTCTTCAATTATTTCCTTATGTACAGGGAATGGTTCATCTCTGTATGCAAAAGATATTACATCTGTAGGCTGGTCCTTCCCTCTGAAGTCGCGGTTTATCTCTCTGATCAATTCATTATCTGTGAGAATTACAGCAACATGTACATTGTCGGTTTTTGTCCGGGTGAAAACTTTTCTTGCAATATCAATAATAAAGGTCCCGTCAATGACATGGGGTTCAAGTGAAGCTGTACCTTCAGTAAATACTTCAATGTCTGTCATTAGGAATAGCTTCCCCCTTTTCCTCATTAACTTCTTTTTCAAGGTCTTTTAATTCTTCAGTATCAGGATACTCAATTCGTGTATGGAAAATACCGTATAAAATACTTAAAAAGGAATTCTGCACAATTTTAAGTTCCTTCATGGACAGTTCAGAATTATCAAGATCTCCATCATTCAGTTTGTTGTATATTATTTTTGTCACCATTCCTTCAATCCGCTCTCTTGAAGGATTTTTAAGAGACCTGGAAGCAGCTTCTACAGCGTCAGCAAGCATAACAATTGCGGTTTCTCTGCTGTGAGGCTTGGGTCCGGGGTACTGAAAATCACTTTTATCAATTTTTTCCATTCCGCTTGTACTTGAATTCTCAAGAGCCTGATGGTAGAAAAAAGTCATGACAGAATTTCCATGATGTTCCTTTATAAAATCTATTACAGATTCAGGGAGTGAATACTGTCTTGCCATTTTTACGCCTTTCTGTACATGGGAAACTATAAGTCTGGAATACTCCGCAGGGGGCAGTTTTTTAGCCCTCGGGTCTGTTACATTATTTTCAATATACATACCTGAGTCAGGGATTTTCCCTATATCGTGGTAATATCCGCCTACCCTTGCAAGCATATAATTGGCGTCAATTTCAATACAGGCTGATTCAGCAAGAGTTGATACAAGAAGCGAATGATTATATGTGCCGGGAGCATTAAGAAGCATCTTTTTAAAGATATCAGCATTAAGATCTGAAAGCTCCATCAGTTTAAAACGGGTGGTAATGTCAAATATGTGTTCGTATAAAGGAAATATTCCCAGCACCATAATTGAATTGATTATACCATTTGCCAGAGCAAGCTGAGACATTGAAAAGGCTATTTTAAAAGATGAATTCTCAATCATTGTGACTGAAATAATTATAACTGCGTTTATGGCACCAAGAATAAATCCGCCTCTGAAAAAGTCGGATCTTCTTCCTACATTTGCATTAATGAATGTCCCTATCAGGGCTGCACTGAATGCTACAAGTGCTGTATAAAAATCTACACCTATCATCATTAAAGTAAAAAAAACAATATAAAGCCCGCTGAAAAGAGAAAGGAAAACATTATATAGTATTGAAACCATCATAGTAACAAATGGGAGCGGCATGAGGAGAATGAAGTAAATTTTAGAACTATCAGGAGTCTCCATCCTGCTGATAAAGAATGCATATAGCATGTAAAAAAGAATAAGTGTAAAGACAACTAATATCGCCTTTTTATCAGGGAAAAAATACTTTTCATATCTGAAACTGAAAAAGCTTAAAATAAAAACAAATACAAACTGAAGCAGAATAATTCCAAACGCAAAACTTACATGTGAAGTCTGGGCATACTGGTTGAGAATCCTTATTTTGCTGATAACATCATTTGTTACAGTGTCACCTTCTCTGGCAATGGTCTGACCCTTTTTAAGCAGGCCGGTTACCGGTTTTACCTGTTTTACTTTTTCATCAAGTCTTCTTCGTGTTTCTTCAGGATTAAAGGAAAGATTGGACTTAAGGTTGTTTTTAATAATAGTTGATACTGCAGATAATGTATCACGAGGGAGATATGGAGCAATGGAAGCGCAGATTGAATAAACCCTGCCTTTCATAATATCAATTGTAACTAGATTTTCCAGAACACTGGAGGTTTCATCCTGAAATTCAGGAGAATTAATATTGCGTATGGTTATGTTTTCTGTAACAAGATTAAGTGTATTCTCATAAGGCTGATCAAGAATACCGGTTCCCCTGTAATCATATATATAAATTAAAATATTGGTAACAGACCTCTTAAGCATTCTGGGATTGTCATAACTCAGGAGGCTCAGGAGTAATTGATCATCATATTGAACAATTCTGGGTATTCTTGTTTTTAAAGAAGCAAGCTGAAAAGTCAGGTCATCTGTTCCAATTGGGGGATTATCTTCCAGGGTTTTAATAATATTATTTAGAAGAAAGTCAACCTGCCTGAGGCTTTCCTCCAGAACAGCTGAGTCTTTATCAAAAACAAGGCTCACAGATTCAGCAGCTCTTTTTTTCCCCAGTTCAGTTTCAGTTTCTTTAACAAAATGGATATCTCTCGGTACTCTTATATCCGATTCAATAATATCGCCAATATTGTAATCATAGGTTTTATCTGTAACCTGAAAGGCAAGTATAGCTGTAGAAATAATTATAAGCAGTATTATATATATATAATAGAGGCGGATTTTTTTGTCTTTAAACATCCGCGCAATATTGTTAAGTGATATGTTAAATATATATTTCATAATATATATTAATCAGTATACCCTGCCGTTTCATATGCTGCAACTATTTTTTCTACTACAGGATGCCTGGAAATATCTTCTCTGCTGAAATTAATAAACTCCATACTTTCTACTCCGTTTAGTATTTTACGGCACTCAATCAGGCCGGAATCTTTTGGTCTGTTAAGATCTATTTGTGTAATATCACCGGAAATAACAATTTTTGAATTGTAACCCAGTCTTGTTAAAAACATTTTCATCTGGGTTGTTGTGGTATTTTGTGCTTCATCAAGAATAATGTACGAATTGTTAAGGGTTCGCCCTCTCATATATGCCAGCGGAGCTACTTCAATATATCCTTTTTCAATAAGAGCGGTTACTTTTTCAATGGACATAAGTTCAAAAAGTGCATCATAAAGCGGACGAAGATAGGGATTTATTTTTTGTGTAAGATCTCCCGGCAGAAATCCCAGATTTTCACCAGCTTCAACAGCAGGCCTTGTAAGCACTATCCGTTCAGCCTTACCTTTTAAAAAATAATGAATGGCCATCACTACAGCAAGATAGGTTTTCCCTGTACCGGCCGGCCCTATACCTACTGTAATAGGTGACCGGTTTATAGCGGTGATGTAGGCGGCCTGATTTATTGTGCGGGGAACAATAGTCCGGCCGCTGTCAGGAATATATATTTTAAGTCTATTAATGTCTTCGGTTTTAATTTTTTTGCCTGAATTAATACATGCTGAAATATATCGCACTTCAAATTCGTCAAGTTCCTGATTCCCCTCTTTTTTAATAAGGTAATCGGAAATAAGATGAAGGGCCTGCATGGCATTTTCACCACCCTCCTGAGATTTTACAATAATAGTATTACCTCTGGGAATAAGAATCACCTTCATCAGTTCTTCAATTTGCTTAAGATTTTTATCTTTATAACCGCATATACGTTTATAAAGAGAAGTATCATCAACCTCAAAAGTACTGCTGTGCATTATGCTTTAGCCACTCTGATTGATAATTCTTTAAGCTGTTCATCTGATACAGGTGAAGGAGCGTCACTCATAAGACACTGCCCTTTCTGTGTTTTGGGGAAAGCAATTACTTCACGAATTGAATTTTTTTTGAGAAGAAGCATCATTACCCTGTCAAGACCAAGGGCAAGACCGCCATGAGGGGGAGCGCCGTATTTAAGAGCTTCAAGTAGAAATGAAAATTTCACTTTTGCCTCTTCATCAGAGATCCCCAGTATCTGGAAAATTCTGGACTGAAGCTCTGTGCTGCTTATTCTTATTGATCCTCC
>CAYYKZ010000124.1:0-7694 GCA_964468455.1 uncultured Leptospirales bacterium
ATATTAATCTGAAACGATGGCACTTAAATGTTACAGTAATCATTAAAATAATTAAATTACATTTTGTCCAGAAAAAACTTACAACACAAAATAACATGATGTGATGTATGACTGAAAATAATATACCTCAAAAAACCATATTTATCAAAATTAACCGGAAATGAAGAATAAAAGTCAGTCCGACTGACTTTTAATTATTCAGCTGTTTCCCGAATTTGAGTACTCCACTACATCAGCGAAGCCGCAGGCATGGTAATCATAGCAGCATCATCACAATAAATTATTTCTCCGGAAATAATTCCATTAAGGGAAATTATACTTGATATATTTGCAAAACCAAATATTGTAGATACAAATAAATATCAGGGTAGCATTTAATGACAACAGATGACAACAGATATCTTTACCTGATTTCAAGAGCATTCAGTCGTTTAAAATATTACTCTATTCAGAAATTTTTAAAAGAAAATATAACTGTTACCCCTTCACAGATGGGAATTCTTTTTGCGCTTTCCGGTAAAGAATCAATGACAATGGGGGAATTAAGTTCCGCCCTTTCTATTGACAACTCAACCCTCACAAGACTTGCGGACAGACTTGTTAAGCAGGGTTTTATTGAAAGAGCAAGAGACTCTTCAGACCGGAGAGTTCTGAACTTAATGCTTACTCAGGCCGGGAGAAAAGAAGCAGCCAGGGCACTGAAAATTACAAAAGAACTTAACAGTGAACTTGTCAAAGACTTATCATCAGAAGAAATAGAAATTTTTTTGAAAATACTTAAATCTTTTATTAATAAATTCTAAACAGGAGTTATGACAATGAGTAAAACTTTAAAAACATTTAACAGCCTGAAAAAATATCCCTTTGGCAGAACACTCTTTTCTAATATTGTCTGCTTCCAGGCGCCTTATTTCAAAACAATAAAACCGCAGTTTATTGAACTTGAACCTGGCAGGTGTGTTATAAAAATAAAAAAAAGACGTTCCGTGACAAACCACCTGGGTACAATTCATGCAATTGCCATGTGCAACCTTGTTGAACTTGCAGGAGGTATTGGCGTAGATGTCTCCATACCCTCAACTCTCCGATGGATACCGGTGGGGATGTCTGTTGAATATCTTTCACTTGCCAAAACTGACCTTACCGGAATCTTTGAAGCGGACATTGAGTCATTAAAAAACTGGGACACCAAAAAAAACTATCCTGCAACAGTGAATTGTTATGACAACAATGGGCAGGTTGTCATGAGGGGCACAATAAATATTCGTCTCTCTCATAAAAAGAAAACTGATTAAATTCACCGGATAGAACCTTTGCCAAAATAAAAAACGATTCTATTCGTGAAGAATCAGCTCTAGTAATAATCATAGATCTGCCCCGATGCATCCAGCATCCGGGGTATTTCTTTATATTTAAAACTATATAGAACATAAAAGAACTGCTTAATAAATTTTTTTTAAAAAATCTTATTGACTCAAAGCTGCTAATTTCCGATTGTCCATTCCGGTCTGTTAATCTACGGCACATTATAAATTCAATTTATACATCACCCGCAGGAGAAACACCCTTTTAAAGAGAATATTCACGGGAGCAGGTTAGACTGCAGTGCTGCAGCTATGCTTTGGCCCTATTAATTTTAAGTAATAAAGGTATAATATATTTATGGAATTACGTCGCTTACAGGAACAGGAAGTACCCATGGTTCAGGAATTTCTACCGGAATCATGGGGCAATGACCTTTCAGACTTATTCAGCAGAAACATGAACAATAAATCCTTTCACCCCCTTGGAGCATTCAGGGATGGACAAATTGCAGCATATGGGCAGGCCTTTATTTTTGATAAAACCGCCTGGCTGGGAAATATAAACGTAAAAAGTGAATTCCGGGAACAGGGGATAGGCCGGACACTTACTGAAGAACTGATAGATTTCTGCTACAGTAAAGGGGCAAAATCAATCAACCTCATTGCCACAGAAATGGGAGAGAAGCTTTACCGGAAACTGGGGTTTACAGATGATACACTCTATCTCTTTTACAAAGGGGCCTTTCAGGGGGATGTAAACAGTGCTGTTAAGAGGATTGAATCAGATGACCGCTGCACAATTCTGGACATCAACTACAGGGTCACAGGGGAAATTAAAGACTCTCTGCTTACAGAATACCTTGCTGCGGGATATAAATATCTGAATAAAGATAATGAAATTACAGGATTCTTTCTCCCTGAATTCGGCAATGGCCTTATCCTCGCAACGGACGATGAAGCGGGCGGTGAACTATTAAAATATAAACATCTGAACAAGACCGGTATCACTGTAATTTCAGAAGAAAATGAAAGCGGTGTAAACTTCCTTGAAGATATGAACTTCGCAAAAATCAGCAGATCAAAAAGAATGTATCTGGGAGAATATACCTGCTGGCATCCTCAAAATACATTCTGCAGGGGCACTACCTACACAGGATAGTGTTCCCGCCCTTATCAGATAAAGGATTAAAGAACACTGCCCTGACAGAGACTTTACATACTCTCTTTTTTTGATGACCTTTTCCTGTCCAGTTCCTTCAGCATTTTCTTTCTCATTCTTATTGTTACAGGAGTTACCTCCAGAAGTTCATCATCAGCAATATATTCCAGTGCCTGTTCAAGGCTGAATTCCCTGGGCGGAGAAAGTTTTATGGCATCATCTGACCCGGATGCCCTTACATTTGTAAGCTTCTTTGTTTTACAGGGATTAACTATTAAGTCACCCTCCCTGTTGTTTTCTCCTACTATCATCCCCTCGTAAATACTCTCACCGGGACTGATAAAAAGCTCCCCCCTTTCCTGAAGATTATCCAGGGCATAGGCGAATGAATTCCCCGCTTCCATTGCAACAAGAACACCCTTACTCCTTGAAGGTATAGGGCCCTTGAAATACTCATATTCATAAAAACTGTGATTAAGAATACCTGTACCTCTGGTTTCAGTAAGAAACTCACCTCTGAATCCGATAAGCCCTCTGGAGGGGACCTTAAACTCAAGACGGGTATAGCCGTCATCACCCTGACGCATGTTTATCATTTCACCCTTTCTTATGCCAAGACGCTCAATAACCACACCAACATAAGCATCAGCCACATCTATTGTTGCAAGTTCAATAGGTTCAGTTTTTTTCCCGTTAAGTTCACGGTAAATTACTTCAGGCTTTGAAACCTGAAATTCATAACCTTCACGCCTCATATTCTCAATTAAAATGGACATCTGAAGTTCACCCCTCCCCTTTACGATGAACTCCTCTCCTGATGATGACCGTTCAACCCTTATGCTTACATTGGACTGAATTTCTCTCTGAAGCCTTTCCCATAGATGACGTGAAGTTACATACTTACCGTCCTGCCCCATAAAGGGTGAATCATTCTGCATAAATGTAATTGCCAGCGTAGGCTCATCAATATCAATAAGCGGAAGAGGTGTAGGCATATCCTTATCAGCTATTGTTTCACCAATATCTATACCCTCCATTCCGGCTATTGAAATAATATCACCTGCATAGGCCTTTTTTATTTCTATTCTTTTCATCCCCTCATAGGAGAATATTTTAGTTATTTTAGAAAGAACCCTGGAACCGTCTCTTTTAAGAAGCATCACAGAGTCTCCGGTTGCAACCTGGCCATTATGTATTTTACCTGTTCCGATTCTTCCAAGGTAATTATCATAATCAATAGCAGAAACAAGGAATTGAAGAGGAAGATTTATCTCCCCTGATGGAGAATCCACGTACTTCACAATTGTATCAAAAAGAGGATTATCATCCTCAATCTCATGCTTTGCAATCCCCTCCTTTGCCGAGGCGTAAACAACAGGGAAATCAAGCTGTTCATTACTTGCATTAAGCTCGACAAAAAGATCAAAAACAAGATCAAGCACCTCATGAGGCCTGGCGCTTGGCCTGTCTATTTTATTTATTACAACAATCGGCTTCAAACCAAGCTCAAGAGATTTTTTCAGCACATACTTTGTCTGAGGCATGGGGCCTTCAAATGCGTCAACAATCAGCAGAACACAATCCACCATTTTCATTATACGCTGAACTTCTCCGCCGAAATCCGCATGCCCCGGAGTATCTACAATATTTATTTTATAATCCTTGTAATGAATAGAGGCATTTTTAGAAAATATTGTTATACCCCTCTCCTTTTCAAGGTCATTTGAATCCATTACTCTTTCAGCTATATGCTGATTGCTTCTGAAAACACCTGCCTGACGGAGCATCCGTCCACAAGTGTGGTTTTGCCATGGTCAACATGGGCTATTATTGCGATGTTACGTATTTTTTTCATTATCTGTCCTGAAATATTAGAATATGACTGTGATAAAGAGAGGAATTACCAACCAATTACCCAAAAATTATTATGGGGCTGTTTCTACAAGCATTTTTTATACAATGGCACTCATTGAAGCTTTTTTTCGAAGCAGTAGATATGAATTATTGATAAAATTGCTGTAATACATAAAAAAAGGGGGAATAATTATTCCTGAAGATATCTTTTAGTGCAAAGATGCAGTTTTTAATATTCCCGCCGCCGAAGGCTGCGGGAATATTAAAACATTTTATTACAAGTAAAAGTTAAGGAATTAACACCATATAATAGAGATAATTCTTTATATTTTAAAGCCTCTCTCCTGTTTCAGGATCAAGATTTATATTTTTACCATCTGCTTTTACAACAACTTTTCCGTCCGCAAAAGAGATATTACCGTCATTTCTTATGCTCTGTTTCCATAAAACAGGCCCGTCAGCCATGGCGCAGAATACATATTCCCCGGAGGCAACAAAAAGTTTATCCCCTTCCTTTACAGGCTCAGCAACAAGTTTCCCCTCCCAGAGAATTTTACCATCCTTAATAAAGTATACATCATACCTGGTAACAAGAAGTCTCCCTTCCGGCTGAGGCTTAGCCTTCTCCTCTTTTATTACTTTTGCTATGCGGACTATCACTTCCCTGGGTTTCTCTTCAACAGCAAAAATCTCCCCGCTTTCACGAATAAAATCATCGGCCTTGAATTTCTCTATTGCGCCCCTGCTCACAACAATGCTCCCCTTTGTATTATTAATGACCCTTTCCATTATCGCGTCATTAGCGCCCCCCTTTGCTGTTTCTGTTTTAAGAGCATCTTCAACAACAGATTCAGCCTTCTGCACCTCATCAAGGGTAATAATAACCTGTTCCCTGCTTTGAACTTCGGGAGCAATCTCCAGAACTCTTTCCACACTCTCTTCAAACTGTTTTATACGCTTTGCAACCTTTACTTCACCTTCAAACACCTTAATCCTGGTTGTAGTAGCCTTGTCCGTTTCCACCGCAAACTGAGTTCCTCTCACACCAGCAACTGCTGTAGGTGTTTTTACCAGAAAATTTTCTGACTCAATAAGCTTTTTAGGCTTGCAGAGCATTGATCCGGAGGAAAGCCCCAGAGTGGTATTTTCCAGCTGCCCGTTTTTCAAAAGCTGAGAAACAGCCACTTCCGAAAGGGCCTTGATTCTGATTATTGACTCACCTATTTTAATATCACAAAATGCCCCATCAGCTGTTACAATAACATCATTTTCTTTAATAAGGTCCCCTATCTGGGCATCTATATTATTCTTTTTCACATCACCTATTAAAAATGTGATCATTGCATACTCATCAGCATCTTTCCCTGAACACCCTGCTATAATATTCCATATCAATAATATTGCTAAAAAAATTATATACCGCTTCATAAGTGTGCCCCCTTTTTCTTATATACTGATATTTACAAAAAAAAAGATTATAAAGCAACAAATTTATTGAATTCCTGTACATGGATTATCTAATTAAATAAAAAAATGGATGTGCCCGCAATGACGAATGAAAGTATGAAAAATATATTAATCGCTGTAACAGCCGGTGATGCTTCAGGCTACATTTTTGAAGGGATGAAAAAGGCCCATATAAAAAGCGTTTTCAGGAAAATAGAGCCCTTCCCCGATCCGGAACCGGCCCTGAAAAATAATATGCATAAATGGAAGAAACCGGGGCTCTACTCCTCTATTACACAGTTCATGCTTTTAAATGGTGCATCCATTGAAAAAAAATCATGGAATAGGGATAAATTCAGGAAGATTGTAAAAGATTCACCTGAACTTCCCGGACTCGATTACAGTTATTTCAGGAATCCGGACCCTGCTGGAAGAAAATTTATTTCACTGCTTAAAAATCCTCAGGAGCAGGGAGAAGCACCATTTATTCTCCCCTCTTCAGCGGTAATTCCGTCAGCAATACCTATCCTGCTTTCATCATCGGATTATGAAAACCTGATCTATTCTGTAATAAGCTACTCCATGCTCTTCACTATTGATCCCGGCACTGCAGCTTCAGCTGTTGCGCTTAACATGCTTATAAAAGACATAATTAAATCGGACAAACAGAAAGGGCTCCATGAAATTTCTGCTCACTCCCTTACAAAAACAGCTGCCTTTGCACAGGATCACGAGGATGTCATTTTCAGAGCCGGAATAAACCCGGACTATATTATTTCCAGGCTGATATTTCTTCGCGATATTCTTCTTAAAACAGCAGATTTTGACACAATAAATGAATGTGAAGAGGCCATATGCAGTGAAGCTGAAAAAACCGCCGGGAAACGTATAACCAGGGCATCAATAAATATGCCTGAGATAATTTTACCCTATGCAGTTTCTATTGCAGCAAGATGCAGCAATCCCGGGGATATTTTCCTGACAGCTGCTTATGAAGGAGGTTCATCTTCCGCCCTTACATCCATTGCAGGGTCTGTTGCTTCCGCATATCACGGTGATATTATACCGGAGAATATTCTTGCCGGAATAATAAACAGAAAAAAATTACTCTCCCTGATCGAGCTTATCCAGTCAGAAAAAGGAAGAAACGGTATTTCTGAAGAAATGAACCGTTCCGAACCTCCCCTAACCCTTAAAGAAGAAGAGGAATACAATTCAAGAAACAGGAAAAATCCTGATAAAAAATCCGGGAAAAAACCAAAAACAAGGAAGGACGCAGAAGCTGAAATTGCAAAACACGTGGTGGAGAGCTGGACCAAAATTGATAAGGCAAAATGGAAAAAGGAAAGAAATAAACACAAAATATAAAATATTTGACAAAAAGTCACAAAGAATTATATATTTTTGTTTCAGGAACCGATTATAGAAATGTATAAATATTTTTTATGCCTCATGGAGGGACATATGTTCAAAACTATCACCGGAAGGGTTGCACTTATATTAACAATTATTATGATAACAGCATCAGCCTTTTCACGAGATTTATCATATAAAATTATTACAATTGATGAAGTTTCAAGATATGATGAGGGCAGAATAGCTTATCAGCAGATAGAAAATATCGTAGATCCTGAGGAGCATCAGTCCCAGGATACTTCAATTGGGGCACTGCTCATCATAAGAGACAAGAAAATGTATCTTTTCAAAGACGGCTATGATGACCCTAAAATTGTTGAGCAGAACAGAGTTATAAGGGAGATGGAAAGCCGGCTCATAATGAACACCTTATGGGAAAGGGAAATTGACGGCAAACCTGACTTTGTGCGTATAACTGACAGACGCCAGGAAATCCAAAGAAAGGAAATACCCTTTGGTGCACAGGAAAATCTTAATGAACGTTATGCTAATTTCTACGCAAAAACACGTGATTC